>CATZVV010000134.1 GCA_958425285.1 uncultured Lachnoclostridium sp.
TTTAAGACATTATTTGTATTAAGAATAATAGCCATTTGTGTTCCAATAGTTGTTACAGTACCATTGGCCTTTATAACACGAAGTTACTGGGCGCTTATTATTGGAAATTTATCGGTTAATTTAGTTAATGCAACTGTACTTACATTAAAGTCCGAGTGGAAACCTAGGGTTTACTATAGTTTAAAAAAATTCAAAGAAATGTTTTCCTTTAGTTTTTGGACATTAATAGAACAAATTGCTATATGGCTGACATCGTATATAGATACATTTATTGTTGGGACTTTATTGACCACATATTATGTTGGGATATATAAGACGTCTACGACTACAGTAAATCAAATCATGGCATTAATTACAAGTGCTACAACACCTGTACTTTTTTCAGCATTATCCAGAGTTCAGGATGATGAGGATGAACTAAAAAAAATATTTTTTAAGTTTCAACGGTTAGTTGGAGTGTTTGTTATACCATTAGGAGCAGGGATATATTTATATAGAAATTTAGTTACAGATATTCTTTTGGGAAATCAGTGGAAAGAAGCGGCTGGTTTTGTAGGCTTATGGGGCTTGATGAGTTCAATAACTATTATCTTTAGTCATTTTAGTAGCGAAGCATATCGGGCAAAAGGAAAACCAAGAGTTTCGCTAATAATTCAAGTGTCTCATCTAGTTATTTTAGCGCCTTCTGTATATATAGCATGTCAATTTGGTTATGAAGTTCTTTATAAAGTAAGGGCATTTATTAGAATAGAATTGGTTTTAGTGAATATGATTATGATGTTTATAATGTTTAAAATCACTCCAATTATGCAGATAAAAAATATTATTCCGGAAATCATATCAACAGGCGTTATGACTATATGTGCATTAGTATTGAAACAGGTTTCTGATCAGTTCATTTGGGAGTTCATTTCAATTGCAATCTGTATAATATTGTACTTCCGAATTTTATTATTTTTGCCATATCACCGACAAGAGATTTGGGGATTAATAAAGCCGTACATTCAGAAAATCAGACAAAAGTTACATTGTTAAATAATGCAGATAAGCAAATTGGGGAGGGAAGATAATGAATAAAGTAACTCTGTTATGGTCAGGCGGCCGGGATGGTACTTTCCGCTTCCTGGAATTAATGCAACATGAAGATATAGAAATCCAACCAATCTATGTAATTGACCCGGGGCGGGAAAGTACACCATATGAAAAGAAAGCGATGAAAAAAATTATTTTCGAAGCTTCCAAAAGATTTCCAGCAAAAGTAAGAGATATTCAATTCTATGAAAGGGACTGGATTTTACAGAACTGTAAAAATGAAAAGATCAGTAATGCATTTAGGTATTTAAGAAAGAATTATAGCATCGGAACTCAATATGAGTGGTTTGCATTACTATGCGATAAACTGAATATAAAAATGGAGAGTGCTGTTGTTCATCAGTATCACGGAAAAGTAGAAGATGCAATTCATGCAGAAGGGAAATTAGAGTTAATAGAGAATGATTTTCTTCCGGAACGATATTGTGTGAAAAAGGCGGGAGAAAAAAATACAGCCTTTTTAGTGTTTGGAGATCTGATTTTACCGGTTATCAAACTGTCAAAAGAGGATGAAGAAAAGATTGCAAGACAGAACGGATGGTTGGATATTATGAAATATACTTGGTTCTGCCATACTCCTATTCATGGGAAACCATGTGGTCTGTGCAGTCCCTGTGACGATGCAATGAACACCGGTATGGAATGGAGAATGCCTAGATGTGCTCAATTTCGTTATAAGAACAGAAAATTTTTCAGGCTGATCAGAGCAATCAAAAGAAAGATAGGAATACGTTAAAATGGACAAGGGAAAAAAACTTGAAAGAAAGCTCTCATCTATTAATGTATGCTCCCTGGCATTAGGATGTATTATTGGATGGGGAGCTTTTGTAATGCCAGGGGAAATTTTTCTGGGGAAAGCAGGACCAGGAGGAACTGCGATTGCGATAGGTATAGCTGCTTTAATAATGATAATCATAGCGTTTAATTATCATTATATGATTAATAAATTTCCGATAACTGGTGGAGGATTTACTTATGCTAAAATGGCTTTTGGGAAAAAACATGCGTTTATATGCTCCTGGTTCCTAAGTATTTCATATCTTGCAATCGTGCCATTAAATGCGACAGCTTTAGCGCTGATCGGACGCAATTTGCTGGATAATATTTTTCAGGTAGGTTTTAATTATAGCGTTGCCGGTTATGATATCTATCTCGGAGAAATTATTTTAGCGGTTGGAGCCCTTTTACTTTTTGCAGTCCTAAGTATCCGTGGAGTAAAAGTTGCAGGAGTTTTCCAGACGATACTGGTATTTGCGCTTGTTGGAGGAGTGTTGATTATTAGTATATCAGCTGTGGTAAGTGGAAAGTTACATATAGAAAATTTAAGTCCGGGTTTTTATCCGTCAAATCATAAAGGGCTGGGAATATTTGCTGTTGTAGCTGTGGCACCATGGGCTTTTGTTGGATTTGATACAATTCCACAGGCGGCAGAAGAATTTAAGTTTTCTCCAAAAAAATCAAAGATTATTATGATTTTATCTATTTTATTTGGTGCGCTTGTTTATATTGTTTTAAGTACAATCACTGCGTCCGTATTTCCGAGTCAGTATAATAATTGGGTGGAATATATTAATGATCTGCCGAATCTTGAAGGTATGTTATCTCTACCTACATTTCATGCTGCATCTCAGCTTCTGGGAAATACAGGATTGCTATTTATCGGGTTAGCTGTTTTGGCTGCAATATTATCAGGAGTAATTGGGTTTTATATGGCAGCAAGCAGGCTCTTTTATTCTATGGCAAAAGAAAATGTCCTCCCATTATGGTTTGGAAAGCTCCATGAAAATTATCACACTCCTGCAAATGCCATTTTATTTATCATGGCAATTTCTATGATTGCCCCTTTTTTGGGCAGGAATGCTTTGGGATGGATTGTTGATATGTCATCGATTGGAGCTGCGATAGGATATGGGTATACTTCTGTGGCGGCTTTAAAGTATGCGAAAAAAGAGCAAAATATTTTAATAGAGATTACTGGGTGTATCGGCATTGTTATGTCGATATTTTTTAGTATTTTATTATTGATACCGATTCCGGCGTTGGATTGTTCTCTTAGTAAGGAAGCATATTTATGCTTTGCTATATGGATTCTACTTGGAATTGTTTTCTATTTCAAGAGAAATAAAGAAATGAAGTGAGGAGTGAAAAGATGAGAAAGGAAACAATGTACATTCAGGATGCCACCATCCTAATCACCGGAGCTGCTGGTTTTATCGGTTCTAACCTGGCCTTAGAACTTCTAAGATCAAACAGTCCGGTACAGATTATCGGAATTGACAACATGAATGACTACTATGATGTCAGTATAAAAGAATATCGTTTAGAAAAGATTAAGTCCATGTCGGAATCCAGACCAGATTCGACATGGACTTTTATTAAGGGCTCGATTGCGGACAGAGAATTGGTAAACGAGATTTTCCAGAAATATGAGCCATCGATTGTAGTGAATTTAGCGGCTCAGGCAGGCGTCCGGTATTCCATCACGAATCCGGACGCTTATATTGAATCCAATCTGATTGGATTTTACAACATCCTTGAGGCGTGCCGCCACTCATATGATAATGGGTTGCCGGGAGTGCAGCATCTGGTGTATGCGTCTTCTTCCAGTGTTTATGGATCCAATATAAAGGTTCCGTACAGCACAGATGATAAGGTGGACAATCCGGTCAGCCTTTACGCCGCCACAAAGAAAAGCAATGAGTTGATGGCACATGCTTATTCTAAACTATACAACATTCCTTCTACAGGATTGCGGTTTTTCACCGTGTATGGGCCAGCCGGAAGGCCGGATATGGCCTATTTTGGTTTTACGAATAAGTTGAGGCAAGGAAAGACCATCGAGATTTTCAATTTTGGAAATTGTAAGAGAGATTTCACATACGTCGACGATATTGTAGAAGGCGTCCGCCGTGTAATGGAGAAACCGCCGAAAAAAGAGACTGGAGAGGACGGACTTCCGATTCCTCCGTATGCAGTTTATAACATTGGAAACAGTCATCCGGAAAATCTTCTGGAGTTTGTGGATATTCTTCAGCAGGAACTCATCCGTGCGAATGTGCTGTCGGAAGAGTATAATTTCGAGGCCCACAAAAAGCTGGTGCCAATGCAGCCGGGAGATGTTCCTGTGACCTATGCGGACACTTCCGCTCTGGAAAGAGATTTTGACTTTAAGCCATCGACCTCTTTAAGGGATGGTCTGCGGCAGTTTGCCGAGTGGTATCACGATTTTTATATGGATCAAGAGTAAAAGAAGAAGGAGAATAAGAGAATGAGAGAGTTTCAAGATTTGAAAATAGCGGTAGCCGGGACAGGTTATGTTGGATTGTCCATTGCTACATTGCTGGCACAGCACCATCATGTGGAAGCAGTAGATATTATTCCGGAGAAGGTTGAGCTGATTAATCAGAAGAAAAGTCCGATCCAGGATGATTATATTGAGGAATATCTGGCAAGCTACACGCTGGATCTTACCGCCAGAATGGATGCAGAAAGCGCATATAATGATGCGGATTTTGTTGTGATTGCGGCTCCGACGAATTATGATTCCAAGAGGAATTTCTTCGATACATCGGCCGTGGAGTCTGTGATAGAGCTGGTACAGAAAGTCAATCCGGATGCTATCATGGTCATTAAGAGTACCATTCCGGTCGGCTACACCCGCCAGGTAAGAAAGAAATACCAGACCAAAAATATTATTTTTAGCCCGGAATTTTTAAGAGAATCCAAAGCACTGTACGATAACCTGTATCCGTCCCGGATTATTGTGGGAACCGACCCGGAGGATGAGAAAATTGTAGAGGCGGCGCATACCTTTGCCAAGCTTCTTCAGGAGGGTGCCATCAAAGAAAATATTGCTACTTTATTTATGGGATTTACGGAAGCTGAAGCGGTCAAGTTATTTGCGAATACATATCTTGCCCTTCGTGTTTCCTATTTTAATGAGCTTGATACATATGCCGAGATGAAAGGACTCAATACGAGGGAGATTATCAACGGCGTCTGCCTGGATCCTAGAATCGGGAGCCATTATAATAACCCATCATTTGGATACGGCGGATACTGTCTGCCAAAGGACACAAAACAGCTTCTGGCCAACTATGCGGATGTTCCCAATAATCTCATTGAGGCGATTGTGGAATCCAACCGTACAAGAAAAGATTTTGTTGCGGACAGAGTATTGGAAATCGCAGATGCTTATGAGGCAAACAGTAGCTGGTCCCAAGAGAAGGAAAAGGAAGTAAAAGTAGGCGTGTTCCGTCTGACGATGAAATCCAATTCTGACAACTTCCGCCAGAGCTCAATCCAGGGAGTGATGAAACGGGTAAAAGCGAAAGGAGCGACGGTATTTGTCTATGAACCAACACTGGAGAATGGTTCTACTTTCTTTGGAAGTAAAGTAGAAAACGATCTGAATATTTTCAAGAAGGAATGTGACGTGATTATTGCAAACCGATATGACTCTTGCCTGGATGATGTAAGGGAGAAAGTGTATACGAGAGATCTATTTGAGAGAGACTAGAAATGAACGAAAATAGAATAAGCTACTGCTGAA
>CATZVV010000135.1 GCA_958425285.1 uncultured Lachnoclostridium sp.
TATCCGGAGAGCTGACTGCTGGTGACAAATTGCCATCTTCACGTTCATTTGCTGCATTTTTGGGCGTGAGCAGAAATACTGTAGAAATTGCCTTTGCACAATTACTCGCTGAAGGCTATTTAGAATCCAAAGAGCGATGCGGCTATTTTATCAGTCAAATCACCCATACACAAACATTTTCCACCCAATCATCCAATACTGTTTCCAATACATTCAGCCAAAAAGAAACATCTTTTCAATATGACTTTGCTCCAAATTCAATTGATATATCTCATTTTCCGGTAACTGTGTGGTCCCATTTGGCAAAAAATAATCTTTACGATTGTAATTTACTTTTGCAGGGACATAATCAAGGGGACGAAAAACTTCGTGGGGCGATTGCTTCCTATTTACACGGATCACGTTCAGTAAATTGTATACCGGAGCAAATTATTGTAGGAGCAGGAATGGATTATCTACTACAATTGCTTTCACTTATTTTAGGGCGCGGACGCAAAATGGCAATTGAAAATCCCTGTTACCAACAGGCACGGCACATTTTCCAACGTGCTGACTATCAGATAATTGATATTCCTTTAGATACAGATGGCATTCAAATGAACCCACTATATAAATCCTCTGCTAATTGCTGCTATGTTACCCCTTCCCACCAATACCCTCTTGGACTAATTATGCCAATAACCCGCAGACAGGAACTGCTTTATTGGGCTTCACAAAATCCCGAACGTTATATTATTGAAGATGATCACGATAGCGAATTTCGTTATAAGGGTAAACCAATCCCTTCACTGCAAGGTATGGACACGGAGGAAAAAGTTATTTATATTGGTACTTTTTCCAAAGCAATTGCACCTTCCTTGAGAGTTGGTTATATGGTATTGCCAAAACCACTTCTTTCGGTGTATCATGAGCATTTTTCCTTTTATTCCTGTACTGTTTCCCGTTTCGAACAGTCCATTATATCCGACTTTATCACCAAAGGATATTTTGAAAAACATTTAAATCGAATGAGAAAATTGTATAAATCTAAACATGACCAGACAATTTCTCTGCTAAAAGACAAGCTTAACGGCTATCATATTTTAGGTGAATACGCCGGGCTCTATATAATCATACAAGCAAACAAAAAAGAAGGTCTCACCGCTAAAGCGAATCAGACCTTTGAAAATAAACAGATTCATAAAGCTATGGAATATGGCATAAGACTTTACGGTCTCTCTGGCTTTTATACAAAGCTTCCGGAAGATTATCATGCTGCATTTCTCATTGGATTTGCAGCACTAACCGATGTTAAATTATCAGAAGGGCTTATTCTCCTATGTGAGAAAATACTTGCATAGCACTTTCTTTATCGTGATGCATATTCCATTTCAACTCATCGAGATCGGAAAATTTCTGTTCCGGCCTTAAATAGTCCAACAGTTCTACACGTATCTTTTCACCATAAATATTACTGTCAAAATCAAAGATATATGTTTCTATACCATATCCTGTTCTACCGGGAATTGTTGGTTTCTTCCCGATATTCGTAACCCCATAATACCCCTTTTCTCCGATTGTTACAAAAGACGCATATACTCCCCTGGGAGGAAGTAACTTATTGCTTCCGGGAATCAGATTTGCTGTCGGCATATCTAATGTACGCCCAATCTGATTTCCAAGTATCACTTTTCCCTCAAAGAAAAAAGGTCTGCCGAGCATGGCATTGGCAAGCTTAATCTTTCCATCCAGCAAGGCCTTCCGAATCCGGGTACTACTAATTTCCTTCTCCTGATAAGAGAGTTTTTGAAAGACTTTTACCTGAAATTTATACTTTTCTGCCAACTGCTCAAGTGTGCTTACATTGCCACCTCTCTTATAACCAAAACAGAAATCCTCTCCGGCTACAATCAGTTTAGCATTGCATTTTTTTACAAGCATCTCCCGGACAAAAACCTCTGGGCTCATTTCCTTTATTTCCTTTGAAAACGGATAAGACAAGTATGTATCAATTCCAAACTCTTTGGCTAATACTACCTTTTCGCTTTCTGTATAAATATCTGTTTGATGTTCAAACAAGAAAGTAAACATTGTTGCATACAGCGACTGCCTGTGTGCAGCCTCTGTTGCATAACGAAGCAACTCCTGATGTCCCAAATGAATTCCATCAAATTTTCCAATACATACGACGGAACCATTTAATGAAAACCGTTCTGACTCAATTGTATTCAACGTTCCCGCCTCCTTCTTCCATCAAGAAAACATTTTTACAACTTTGTAACCACTCTTTCCCATATACTCATAAATTGCTGCAAATCTCCCCTGAAGGTTGTAAATACGAACTTTGGTCCCCGGATGTAAATCGGCTGTCAACTTTACATGCTGCTCCTTTAATGCATTTCCGTTTTTCAATAATTTTTCACCCGACACTTCTATATCTCCTCGCGGATATGATTGAAACACAAAATCGATTGGATGAATCATCTCTTTTAATGTTCCATTAATAAATAACTCTTCAATTTCAGAAAGTGTTTTGGCATCCTCTAATCTAAAATCACTGACCGAGATTCGTTTCAAATCTTTCATTACTGCCCCACAGCCAAGAGCTTGTCCAATATCATGGCACAAAGTCCGGATATATGTCCCCTTGGAACAATGGACAATTACTGTACATTCACTTTTATCCAGTTGCACTGAAGTGCACTCCATTTGATAAATTTCTATATCCCGTGGTTTGCGTTCTATTATTTTTCCCTCTCTTGCCAACTCATATAATTTTCTTCCGTTTACTTTTAATGCAGAATACATTGGCGGAATTTGTTTCTGGACACCAATAAATTTTGCAAGCATCTGCTCTAGTTCTTCTTCCGAAAAACGTACTTCTCTTCTTTCTAAAACCTGTCCGGATAAATCCTGTGTATCTGTAACAACACCAAACTGCATCACCGCTTCATATACTTTGTCCTTGTTCGTAAGCATATCACAAACTTTTGTTGCTTTTCCAAGACAAACAGGAAGTACACCAACTGCATCCGGATCTAATGTGCCTGTATGCCCAATTTTCTTTTGTTTTAAAATACCTCTTAATTTTGCAACTACATCATGGGATGTAAAACCCTTTTCTTTATATACGTTGATAATTCCGTCCATATCTCTCCTTAAAGCTGGGCTTCAATATGTCTGGTCAAATTATTAATTACATCATATTGAGATCCGTCAATCGTACACCCGGCTGCCAATATATGACCTCCTCCACCAAAAAATTGACAGATACGGCTTACATTTACTTTTCCGTTTGACCGCATACTGACCTTATATTGACCGGCTGCTTTCTCAACCAATAAAATTGCCACCTCTATCTTTTCTGTCGTTCGCATCTGATCAATCACACCATCCAAATCAGATGGCTTTGCTTCATAAAATTGTAACATTTGTTCGCTAACAACAGAAAAAATACAAGTCTCATCCATAATACGAATACTTTCAAGCAGGCACCTTCCTAAAATCTGCAATTGAGTATAACTCTTTAAGTAAAAACTCTCATCAATAATTTTACCAAACGGAATTCCCTTTTCCATTAGTCTGCCAGCAACTTCCATTGTTTTCCTACTGGTACATGAATGTTTAAAAACACCGGTATCATGAATAATCCCAGTATATAAGGCAACTGCTACACCAAAGTCAATCTTTTCTTCCTCCAGTAAGGTAAACAAAACTTCACACGATGAGCTGGCATCTGGGATTACAATATTTTCCATTGCAAAGTTAGTATTGCTGATATGATGATCAATATTTATCGTGCTTTTTGCCTGTTTGAAAATGAAAGCAGCCTCACCTAAACGTTCCAAATCACCACAATCCAGAGAAACAAAGAGATCATATTCTGTTTCCTTTTGCACATAAGCATCCTCTCGCCTTAAATAGTCAAATGAATGTGGAATTTCTTCCAAATAAACAACTACTGTTTTATCCGGATATACAGAGCGAATATATCCATACAATGCCATATTGGACCCAACACAATCTCCATCCGGTCTTATATGTCCGGCAATCGCAATTGAATTTGCTCTTTCTACCATCTTCTGAAGCTGATTCATGACCTTCAATCCTTTTTCTTTAAATCTTCTATTTTTTGAGACATTGTTACACCATATTCAATGGAAGTATCCAGCACAAAATTTAATTGAGGTGTATTTCTCAGATTCATCCGCTTTGCCAGAATCTTACGAATATATGCCGCTGCACTTTGCAGCCCTTCCATTGTTTCATTTTTTTCCTGTTCACTTCCGTACACGCTGATAAAGATTTTGGCAAATTTAAGATCCGGTGTTACTTCTACTGCCATTACACTCGTCATAGCATGAATGCGTGGATCTTTTATCTCTTCACGAATAATCATGCTTAATTCTTTTTGCACTTCCCCATTGATCCGGGTATTCTTAATACTGTTTTTTCTCATTTAGCGAGGAACCTCCACCATTTTATAGCATTCAATCTGATCTTCTTCCATGAGATCATTGAATTTTTCAAATACCATACCACATTCATAACCAGCAGCAACTTCCTTAACATCATCTTTCATTCTCTTCAAGGACGCAACTGCTCCCTCAAAAATCAATTCACCCTTACGCGTTACACGAGCACTGCATCCTCTTTCGATTTTACCATCCAGAACATACGAACCGGCAATTGTACCAACCCCGGAAGCCTTGAAAGTCTGGCGTACCTCTGCATGTGCAATAACCTTTTCCTCATAAATTGGCTCAAGCATTCCCTTCATCGCAGACTCAATGTCTTCAATCGCATCGTAAATGACACGGTACAATCGAATATCCACTTCCTCCCGATCAGCTACCTCTTTTGCCATATTGTCAGGGCGAATATTAAATCCAATAATAATTGCATTGGAAGCAATTGCGAGTGAAACATCAGATTCATTAATTGCGCCTACACCACCATGAATAACACGAATAGCAACTTCTTCATTACTCAATTTCACCAAACTTTGTTTGCCTGCCTGTACAGAACCCTGCACATCTGCCTTGATAATGAGGTTTAATTCTTTAATATTTCCTGCCTGAATCTGAGAAAACAATCCATCTAAAGATAACTTCTTAGACTTGGTTTCTTCTAATAACCGTTCCTTACCCTGTTCAATATACGCAGCAGCAATATTTTTTGCTTCCTTATCTGTCTCTGTTGCAACAAAAACCTCACCTGCATCTGGAACACCATTCAAACCGAGTAATTCTACAGGAGTAGACGGTCCTGCCATCTTAATCCGTTCTCCGGTATGGTCAATCATAGCACGTACTTTACCCGTTGCTGAACCAATAACAATATTATCACTAATATTTAAAGTACCCTTTTGCACAAGAACAGTTGCAACCGGCCCACGTCCTTTATCCAGTCTTGCTTCAATAACAATACCACGTGCCATACGGTTTTTATTTGCTTTCAGTTCTAATACATCTGCTGTCAGTATAATCATTTCCAGAAGTTGGTCAATACCTTCTTTTGTATGCGCTGATACAGGTACAAATACAGTACTTCCACCCCAGTCTTCCGGAATCAGTTCATACTCTGCAAGTTCTTGCTTTACACGTTCAATATTAGCACCTGCTGTATCGATTTTG
>CATZVV010000136.1 GCA_958425285.1 uncultured Lachnoclostridium sp.
CGGCATGATCATGAATTCCTGTAAATCCACCGTATTGTCAGCGTGACGTCCCCCTTGTGTCAAGCTAATGACACAAAATTTTTGTAATTTGTCCATCATCACTTCAACTGCAGATTTTCTGCACCTGCTCTACATACTTCACCAGCTCATCAGCAAAATTCCATTCAATTTCTATTCGCTTATCATTATATACCTTGATACCACGAATAAAAGTTACTGCTATCTCTCTGGTTAATTGCTTATTTCCTTCGATCAGGTCTGTCAGGCACTGTCTGCCATCGGGCGGAAGTTCAAATAAACGTTCAGCCGCTTCACTCTGTTCTGTCTCCATTTGCGCTATCGCTAAGGTTTCTTTCTCAATTTGTTTATCCAGCTTGTCATTTTTTCTGGTGAACTCTTCTTCTGAGATTTCTTCCATTGCATATCGCATATATAGTTCAGTCTTCTGGTGCTTGTATCTGCTAATACTGTCTTTGGCATCCCGAATCTTTTTTGCAGCTCCATTCACTTTTGATTTTAATTCTGCTTTCTGTAATTCGAGTACCGGTTCAGCATCATCACTGATCTTTGCAAACAGCTTTATTGCCCTGAAAATCATCTCATTGAACTCGTCATCATATAAATTGTCTGTTACACAATCTTGATTTGCCGCATTAAATTTCCTTGGGCACTTAAAGTGCGGATTGCATCTGGTTACATGCTGTAGATTCTGACCGCATCCCCCACATTTTACCAATCCTTTCAGCGGATAATTATTATTGTGGGTTTTGCTCCTCTTTCTGGAATTTAATTCCAACTTTTCCTGTACAGCATCAAACACCTCTTCAGAAACAATCGCTTCATGCGTACCCTCAACCACAATCCAGTCTTCTTCTTTTGTTTTCAAATGCTTATTACTTCCTACCGAAGCAACTTTCCACTTGCCGCCAATCGTAGTTCCCGTATACGTTTCTGTCATCAGTATCAGTCTTACAGTTACTGGATACCAGATATACTTTTCTGTTGTTTTCTTCACACCAGTTTTCAGAACTTCTCTTTTATATTGACCTGGACTCATAATTTTCTGCTCATTCAGGTAACGTGCCAGCTGAGTAATATTCATTCCATCAAGATATTTCTGAAATATCATCTTCACAACAGGCGCTGTCTCCGGATTAATCACGAGGCTGGTCACATCTTCATCAGGCTTCAAATATCCATACGGTGCTCTCGCTCCCATATATTTTCCAGCTTTCTGACGCTGTATCAAAGTTCTTTTTACTTTAACGGAAGTATCAATGCTATGATGTTCGTTAATAATATTTCTGAAACCAACATCTATTCCCGGCATACCAGATTCATATTTCATACTATCAACATTATCATTGATCGCTATGAATCTCACATTCATAAATGGAAAAATTTGTTCCAGATATGTGTCAATCTCTATATGATTCCTGCCGAATCGAGAAAGGTCTTTCACTATAATTGTGCTGACTTTTCCATCTCTTACTAATTCCATCATACTTTGGAATCCTGGGCGATCGAAATTCGTTCCACTATAGCCATCATCTTTGAATTCTAACACTTCCGTATTTTTGAACTCATTTTTACTGGCTATGTATTGCCCAATCACAATTCTCTGATTTGTAATACTATTGGATTCATCCAGCATATCCTCATCTTCCAGCGACAATCTTAAATACTTTACTATGCATTTACCATCTGACATCTGATCACCCCCTCCTCTAAAATTTCTGATAACGCCTGTATTTCATCTTGAAATTTAAATTCGATCTCTATACGTTTGTCTTCATATAAAGAGATTTTCTTTATATAAGAACGGACAACATCTTTTGTAAGGAATTCCAAATTCTTTCCTTTACTGAATTCAGCAAGCCACGAGAAGTTCTTTTTACACAATTTTTCTGTAATTTTTCTACTCTTCTCAATTTCTTTCTGTCTTGTAACCAGGTCTTTTTCGACCACGGTTATTCTTTCTGTCATACGATTATATGCATCCGTATCAATCTCGCCCGAAACATATTGCTCATATAATTCAAATCGTCTTGCTTCGTTCCTTTTATTGAGCTGAACAATTTTACTCTGTTCCCTGTTCAAATATTTTTGGAATGTTTCAAAATATTCACCATTAAAGCGTTTCAGTTGCGTTTTTAATTCACATACTGTTTTTAGCTGCATGATGAGTGCCCGATACACCAGTTCATCAATTACTTCTTCTTTCCAGCGATTACAGTTATATTTTTCCTTGGAAATTTTTGCATAATTACCACAAATGAAATAGTAATTGTAATACAAAACACCATTCTTTTCGCTGTAATAGTATCTCCGAACCATATTAGCGCCACAGTCACCACAGTATATCAATCCAACATACTTATTATCCTGTTTTCCATGAGTCTGCATATTCGATAAATCTTTTTTGGGCAATGCTTTCTCCTGCTTTAATTTGATTACATTTTGTACTTTTTCAAATAATTCAGCACTCACTATAGCCTTATGGGTATTCACATGTTCAATCCATTCTTCTTTATCCAACATTACATTTTTTTCTTTTGTAAGAAGTGAAGTTCTTGTTTTATGTGAATAAGTATTTCCCAAATAGTGCCTATTTTCCGCAATCTGTTTAATTACAGATGATTGCCAATGCATATCCGTTTCGTCAATTCTATCCAAGAATAACTTCCCAGTTCTTGCGTATACCCTTGGCGAAGCCAGCAGCATGGTATTAAACTCTCTCGAAATTTTCAAATATGACTGCCCTGCAGCAAGTTTTTCAAATATTTCTACTACATACGGTGCAGTTAAAGGATCGGGAACAGTAGTAGATTTTCCTTTTTCATCTCTAGCTCTCTTATACCCATAAGGAGCATCTCCACCACAATATTCACCTGACTCCATCTTAATTTTCATGGCACTTGTCATTTTTACAGATGCATCTTTTGCATACATATCATTTGCCAGATTCGATATCATGATTCCCAGCATCTGATTGTCACATTCTGGACTGATACTGTCATAGTTATCATTGACTGATATAAAGCGCACTTGCATAAATGGAAATATTTTTTCCAGATATTTTGATACTTCTTCCAAATCTCGACCAAATCGTGATAAATCCTTTACTATGACCGTATTTATTTCTTTTGTTTTGATGTCACCAAGCATTCTCACAAAGTCATCTCGATCAAATTTCGTACCTGATATACCGTCATCCTTATAAAACTTTACAACTTCAATATCCGGATGAGATTCTGCGTAAGAAAGAGCGATCAGTTTCTGTGTCTCCAGCGATTCTCTCTTCTCACCATTGATATCTACAGATATTCTGGTATAAATACCGGCTTTCCAGATCTTCTTCGGTGATGCCTGCACAAATGCTTCAGCTTGTTTCATCTGGCGATTTCTTGTTCTTGCCATTATACAGCCACCTCCTGTTTTGTTTTTCCAATCTGTTCTGCCAGTCTTGCAGCTGTTACCAACTCATCTTGGAATCGGTAAACAATCTCTATTTTTTTTCCTTCAAAGACATTTATTTTTTCCACATACTGAAGAAGCATATCTCTGTCAAGATCTCCCAGCGACGGTTTCTCAAGAAATGTGTTTACCCATTCTTCGCACAGCAGTTTATTTTCAAGGAGATTTTCCATATACTCTTCCTGCTTTTCAATATTGCTTTCCAGACTTTTAATTTCTGTCTGATACCGTTCTCTAAGCAAAGCGTAATCATCCCTAGAAATAACTCCTGACGCAAGATTTCCCGATAATGAATGTAACAACTTATAATATTTATTGACTTTGTTTCGTAACTCAAGTATCTGGTCATCATGCTGTATCAATGTCTGTGTATCCAAAGAATTCTCTTTCAAATACTCCATTGCACTCCGTATGGCATCCGTCATCTTACTGTATATTTTCAAAGAATCCATTACCAGCTGAATCAGCACATCTTCTCTGATACTATGTCTGGAACATTGATCCTTCTTTTTATTGTAAGAAGAACAGATATAAAAAACTGTCTTTTCTCCTTTATAACTGTTAGTTCGCCGGATCAGATTACTTCCACAGTCTCCACAGGATAATAACCCACCAAACAAATAAAGTCTGTTTTCTCCGGGTGCTATCCTGGTATCCTTCGCAAGCAACATCTGAACTGTTTCATATTCTTCTTTTGTAACGATACCTTCATGATGATTTTCAAAAATCACCCATTCTTCCTTTGGTAATGCCCTCTGCACCTTAACTTTATAGTTAATTCTTTGGGATTTTCCCTGTTGAAGCACTCCATAGTAGATTGGATTCTTTAAGATACGGATAATTGCTACTGCTGACCACCTGGATGTCAGATGTGTCTGAAATGACGATTTGAAGTTTACTCCGGTCGCACGTTTGTAATCAGCCGGTGCAAGAACTCCCAGTTCATTCAGTTTATCTGCAATCAGCTGATTGCTCATGCCCTCCATCTTCCAGTTAAAAATATCTCTTACATGCTTTGCAGCAACCGGATCAATTTCTATCTGACTTTTATCAGCATCACACTTTTTATATCCATATGACACGTAATTTCCCACATATTCTCCAATATTTCTTTTTGCACTCAAGTGGCTTCTTACTTTTTGAGAATTCTGTCTGCAATACGTGTCATTAACAAAGGATTTCACCGGTAATACAAGATGCGTATCGGTAATGTTTGCTGTTTCAGAATCATAATTATCATTGATTGCTATAAATCGTACTCCCAGTTGTGGAAATACTTTTTGAATATACCGATCAACATCTATATGCTCTCTACCGAATCGAGACAAGTCTTTTACAATGATACAGTTGATTTCCTTATTTTCGATTGCCTTGAGCATTGCCTGAAAACCAGGACGCTTAAAATCAATACCTGAAAAACCATCATCTTTAAATGTCTCAACAATAGTAATATCAGATGTCGATTTCATATAGTTATCAATCAAAATTGACTGATTTACAATAGATTCACTTTCAGCCTTATCTCCGTCCTCAATACTAAGACGAAGGTACTTGGCTGCTATCCAGATATTTTTTTGCATAAAAAACACTCCTATCCAAAGATTCTGCCAAAACAGAACCCTTAAATAGAAGTGCTCTATTCAAATTTAGTCCTGTTAGCATTATAGCACACTTCGTCTTCTGTGTGAATATGAAATTTTGTTGTTCCAGTTATTCCCTTATGCCAATCCAGCTTTCTTTGCTACAAGCTGTTTTGTACAGTCTATATAGGAAAGGGAAGCTGCTGCATTAAAAACACTTTTTACGACATAGCCCATATCTTCATATACATATGGGTTATCAGAGTGATTAAGCAGCACTTCCATCTTATTGCTTTTCCTGCTATCCAGCTCTGAAATCAAATCCTTGTACTTGGGCAAACTATCTCGTTCAATCTCTTTGATATCAACTGTTTTCAACTCTTCTAATCTTTCAACTGTTGTCATGGACATCGCCTCCTTTTCCTATAGTTACCATTATCGAAAATAAATATTCGTAACAGTTATGTAGTCTTCTCTTCCATTCCCATCTGAATCCGTACTGCTTTCAGTACCCGATCCAGGCTCCACT
>CATZVV010000137.1 GCA_958425285.1 uncultured Lachnoclostridium sp.
TTCGCAGGCTTTCCGAGGAGCTGCCTCAGGGACAGGAAATCAGCCTGACCACATACCGGGAGGGCGATAAGGCAGATACGGGATACCGGAAGGAGTATCTGCGTCTCGGCTTTTCGGAAAAAGAACTGCTGACAGAGTACGGTTACCCGACCCAGCGTCTGGTACTTTTGCAAAACTATAAGGATCAGGAGGAAACAGCCAATGCCTGAAGCTCAGAATAACTGGAGAAGGAAGACCATCCTTTTCCTTGTCAGTCAGAGTGTCACTCTGCTTGGCTCGCAGGTTGTCCAGATGGCAGTCGTCTGGTATGTAACGCTCCACACAGCAAGCGGAGTCTGGGTGGCAGCTTTTTCGGTATGCTCCTATCTGCCCCAGTTTTTCATCTCCTTCTGGGGAGGTGTCTGGGCAGACCGGTACAGCCGAAAAAGGCTCATTATCTGCGCAGACGGGGGAACAGCAGCTGTCACCCTGGGAATGTTCATCCTCCTTCCTCATATTTCTCAGAGCGGCATGCTGCTTCACCTGCTGCTGGTACTGTCCGTTCTCCGCTCAATCGGGGCAGGCATCCAATCCCCTGCTGTAAATGCAGTCATCCCCCGGCTTGTCCCAAAAGAGCATCTCATGCGGTACAACGGCATCAATGCCTCCATGCAGTCTGCCGTGCAGTTTTCCGCTCCTGCTGCGGCAGGCACAGTGCTTGTCATGGGATCCCTGCGTTCCATACTGCTGATTGATATTTTTACGGCAGTCATCGGCATCGGGCTGTTTGCCTGTGTGCGGCTGCCTGAGCAGGAGAAAAAAGTGATACCTGCTTCCGCATTCTCTGATATCCGGGACGGCATCCAGTATGCCCTCTCACAGAAAATCATCGGCGGATTCCTTATGATATATGGGCTCTTTACCTTCTTATGCGTCCCGGCAGGCTATCTCTCAGGACTGCTCGTAAGCAGAGTCTACGGCGATACCTACTGGTATCTGACGGCCACTGAGTTATGCGGCTTCGGCGGGATGATGACAGGCGGACTTCTGATGAGCGCCCGGGGCGGCTCTCAAAAGCGCAGAAAAACCCTGGCTGTCTCCATGGCAATATTCGGCGCAATGTCAGCGGGCATGGCCGCCGCAAAAGATTTCGCACTGTACCTTGTCTTAATGGCTGTCTACGGGGTGGCGCTGACGGCAGTGCAGACAACCATCACCACTTCCCTTCAGGAACACACAGAGAGCTCCATGCAGGGGCGGGTATTCGGCTTTATGGGCGCAATGTATTCCGTGTGCTATCCTGCAGGCATGGCGATTTTCGGCCTGATGGCAGACTGGATGCCATTGCAGTGGAGTATGGCCGGGGCTGGGGTGGTTTTGATTTTACTGGGAGGGGGAATCGCGGCGGGGGAGATGGTGGAGGAAGGGTAGAGTCCACTTTTCCGTCCCATTATGCTCCATCACCTCTTTTGCTGCCATTAAACCATGGGAATAGAGTATTCGGGGATTTTGTCAACAGGTCCAAAACTTGACACTATCACATAGAGACACATAAATCAACCCCGGAAATGCCCATTTTATCAGCATTTCCAGGGTTCTGTCCGCTACTCGAACTCGGCATGCTCTTTGTTGACCTTAACTATATTCGTTTAAGTTTTATGCAGATACACACCGCTTTTTACTTCAATTATATCATTTATTCTGGCTTGCTGAATTTCTGTTGCCAAAATGTTGCCGTTTTCTACTCTCCAACTTGGCTAATCCAGTCGCGGATATTTGTTCCTATTCTCTCTATATCTTTCCGCCCTAATATGCCGCTATGCATAATAACATTTCTTGAACGCTCTAATGTTTGTATAATTTGCCGCGCCCAATCTAGTGAAATAATATGTACCTCAAACAATTCAAAGTTCTGTCCCATGATAGATACTAAATCACCAAACTCTGTATAGTTTATCATAGATTCTCCACGCTGAGTATGCCATTTAATCTTCTCTTCTTCTCTTTTTCTGCTTTCTGCTAATTTTCTAATTTTTTCAGAGACACAAGATTCCCACCAATTTTCTCCAACATTCTCTAATAACACTTTTACAACAAAATGCCTTACAGTGTTTTCAAAAGCTGCAATTGCAGTATACACGGTCGCCATAATTTTAGCATCATCAACATATTCATCATCCAATAAATCTAGAGATAGTGATTTAATATATTCCTGTACCAATATATCTGATGTGGAATGTCTACTTACCATATCCGTATGAGATAAAGCAACTTTTGTTAATTCCCCTTTCATAATAAAGGAATACAATTTATCTTCATCCATAATTTGCTCCTTTATAACAAATGCTTTTTCAAACTTTGAAAAATTGCATCATAAACAGCCATATTTGTAGTCTCAGGAAGATGAATTTGAATATTATAATGCAAATTCATATCTGTTTTTGGTACTTTACTTCCTCTTTTCTCAAAACCAGCAAAATCATTTCTCTCATTTTGCACTGCAGTATTTTCAGAACTCCCCTGTATTTCTGTTTCCTCGCTCCAATCAGCCAAATCACAAAAGGCTCGAAACGTCATCGCCATTAAACCAATAACCTTATCACTTTTCTGGCCCTGAGTTAATGTTTTCAATTTATTCTTCACTTCATCATTTGACATATTCTGAGCATCTTTTCGTAAATTAAATAAATCTCCGTATGCTTCTTCTATTCCTATAGCTAAAATTTTTCCAGTTTGCGTCTGATCCAAAAATTCGTAATAACGCTGTAAAGGTTGTCCACTATCATCTAATAATCCTAATGCTTTAAACATCCCAACTACTAACCGATCATTACTACTTTTATAGCCTAAATCTTCTAAAAATTTATTTGTAAATCTGTCTGGTGCTTTTGCATTTATAACAGAATTTATAATACTTTCTAAATTTTTTGTTGATGTTAAATATGAATTCGTTAATGCCATTTCCACTCCACCCCATTGTTTTTACAATCACTTGTCCTATATGGCAACAGAAAAGCAAACACTTTTTGTATATTTGTAATATGACAGGCAATCCTATAGACTACCTGCCATATAAAATAATCCGTACACTCTCGTACTACTCGAACTCGGCGTGTCCTTTGATGATATTAACTGTATTTGTTTAAGTTTCGTGTGGATTCATGCCATATTTTACTTCAATTACATTATTTATTCTGGCTTACTAATTTTCTGTTGCCAAAATGTTGCCATCATTTCGTACTTCTTGACACATTTTTGCTAATAGAATTGCTTTAAACAAACTAACAAACTGTTCATCTTCTGAATCCCATATTTCCGCATGATACTTATTTGTCTTATTACCAACAGGATTCGGATATGTATCCACACTTCTACATGCCCCTGCACCTATTTTAACAGCAGTTTTATAATCATTATTTTTTCTAAAACGCCACTTAAATTTCTCTATGATTTCTTGCTCAGTTCTTTCTCCATCTCGATCAACTGAAGCTCCCTTTTTATCCATAAATAATGCTGCTGTTGGCTTTCCATCCACAAAACCATCCGGATCAGATTCTCTGACTACACGATATAGTAGTTCTGAATCTTCAATTTTATCTAACTCCATAAAAAAATTCTACACTCTCCTTTATCCGCCGCCCTATATTCTCTGTAAAAGTATCCATCTGTACCATAGCATAATTCCCTTTAGGTATATATACTTTTTCAGTTCGATTTTCACTCACCTCAAAAGCAAGCAAACTTTTATCATCCAGCTCATATTGCAACAACAAACTATTGCGACCTGTTGGTGCAATCTGCGGTTGTTTATCTAGCATCTCAATAATCGACTCGAAAAGAGCGATTGCATTTTGCGAAAACGCACTTCCTCCCGTTCCATTCCAATCATACTCAAACAATGCCATTTTCCTTATTTTGTTTAGGTTTTCTACTTTCATCAAATCTATTGCTTTATTTGTATACAAGCCCTCAATTCCTTTTTCTTGATCCAAATTAATATATTGTATGTACGAAGGTCTTGTAAAATTATATCCAGGTGCAATTTCTCCCCCAACTGGATACTGCAGCACTGTTGTTCCAATAAAAATTGCAAAAGCAATAGAACTAGCAGTGCCTACTCTACTATATGCTTTCTTCTCTGAACAGTTATTAGTTTGCACTGCTAAATTTGATAAAGCAACCAAATTTTCGCCACTCATAATCTCTTTACCTTTTCCCTTTTACATAAATGAAATTATCTGCTAATAATTGGCCATTAAAAATTACAGAAGTATTATATAAACCTTCTGTTTCAAAAATCACATTTCGAAAATCCATGCTCATATTTAATCCTTTATACTCATTTGGCAATCCGATTTCATCACCATTAGGCAAAGGAGGAATTGTTATAACTCCAGAATTAACCAAATTCTTTTCTTCACCATTCTTTGAAAATATAATCTGAATAGTATTATTTGCAGAAATATCAATATCTAATACTGAAAAAATAATAGAAAAAGAAAATGTTCCCGGAACAAACTCTGGTGTTAATGCAGATAAAACTCCTATTGCATTTATACTTTCACCTTTTCCTTCATTAGATGGCACCCTCTCAGCATTTATACAATATATGAAATTAGTTAATCTAGCCATGTGATTGTCTCCTTCCATGCATTTCATTTTTTATCCATACACTTTTATAATTTTGATCAAATTTAATAACTATCCAACATATTTGTTTAGCCTTATTCTAGCAAATCCTCGTAGATTAACAACCTATTTTGGGCCTGTTACGCAATAAAATCCATTTTCAGAAATATAGGTATAGTAACTCCTATTGCGTCTGGAAGTCCTTGGAATATAAGACTTCCAGAATGCCTAAAGCATAACACCTAATACCTTAACAACAGAAGGTTAACATTTCCGATTCGGTTTTCTTTTAATAGCCAACAACTTCATATAATCATCAAATTCAACAGTATTGGTCGGTTTAAACATTACCCATTTCCCGTCATGATAGATTTTTGCTTCATCATATTGCCTACAAACGGCATTAGAAAGAGTACCTCTTATATCTTCAAATTTTGTTCTTTCGTCTTTCCCAAAGATAATCATGAAACCAACACAATTACTTTTTGCGTATAAACAGCAAAGTGTTTTCCCACCTCTACGATATTTATACTCATAAGTCCAATTTTTACCGCCAGTATTCCATAATCGTTCCATTTCATATTTTTCATCAATAGCCGAACATAACTCTTGCCAAACTTCAAACAAAGATTGTCCAAGCAATTCAGTCATAATTGATTGAGATGGTGTATTTTCACGCATTGTATCCCTCCGTAAACTAAGATTTTACTATACTAAAAATCATATTGCCCTTATCATACCTGCCTCAAACAAAGTTTCAAATGTATTTACCGCACCACTATGCTCCACAATTAAGCCATCAATTACTTTATCAATGTCAACACCTGTAAACACTAATCGTTTGCCAGTTGGTTTTATTCCATTCCATTCCCCTTTATGCGTGCCTTCCATAATGAATTCTGAAATAACATAGTCCCCATCACAAAACTGTTTGGTAATCTTCATTCTATAATCGGGATATGTCTGCT
>CATZVV010000138.1 GCA_958425285.1 uncultured Lachnoclostridium sp.
TTTTGTCAATCATTTCCTTAAAAGAAACTGTCTGAACCGGACGTTTCTCTTCTTGAAAAGATAACTGCTCTTCTGACAACTCAGTCAGGAAATTTATTTGTTCTTTAGACACACTGATTGCATAATATTTATTCCCTATCCGTACAATCTGGATATACTTATTCGGTGCAACTTTAAAAGTCTCTTTCACCTCTATATTCTTTGCCTGATTCTGCATCATACTGGTTTTGCCAACAAATCTTGTGGTAAAATATGTGGCAACCAGTACCAGTATAAAAACAATAATAACGGCAACCAACTGCAATACATTTTGTATCCATGAAATGGCCACGATTGGAATCATTATCAGCCTACCGCTTTTTTTACAGCTTCTAGTACTCTATCTGCCTGAAATGGCTTAACAATAAAATCTTTCGCACCCGATTGAATCGATTCAATAACCATTGCCTGCTGACCCATCGCAGAACACATAATGACATTTGCATTTGCATCAGCTTCTTTAATCTTTTTCAAAGCCTGAATACCATCCATCTCAGGCATTGTAATATCCATCATAACTAAATCGGGCTTTGATTCATTGAATTTCTCAACTGCTTTCACACCATTTTCAGCTTCACCAGCAATAGTATAGCCATTCTTTGTTAGAATGTCCTTAATCATAACCCTCATAAATGCTGCATCATCACAAATCAAAACGCTTTTTGCCATTGTATTTCTCCTCGCTCTCCACTTATTTTAATCTTTTATAATCTCGGTAACCCGTATACCAAAGTTTTCCTCAATGACGACTACCTCGCCTTTCGCAACAAACTTCCCGTTCACCAGAACATCAATTGGCTCACCGGCAAGTTTATTTAATTCAATAATTGTTCCCGGAGCAAAATCCAATATGTCATGAATTGATTTACTTGTACGTCCCAGTTCTACTGTAACCTCCAGTGGAACATCCATAATTAAATCAATATTCTCTGGTGCAACCTGTCCCATATTCATATTCGGAGCAAAGCTCTGGAACTGGGCAGGTTGTATGTTAATATCCTGAGGTGGCACTGCATACATCGGCATTCCACCACCCATCATCGGCTGTTGCACATTTCCCTGTGGCATCTGCTGTACCGGCTGCGGTTGCGGTTGTACTGGCGGCACTGAATTTTCTGCTATAGGGGTATTCACCACAGACATATCAGGTTCCGGTACTGCTGGCGTCTCTGGAGTTGCATTTGTTTCTACTTCTTTCTCAATTGTTCCTTTAAACTGTTTATAAATCTGTTTAGCAAATGAGATTGGATATAGCTGCATAATCTGACTATCTACCAAATCACCAATTTCCATATGAAATGAAACCTGAACAAACTCTTTTCCCTGCATGTCACTGAGTTCATTTCCCATATCATTATTAAAATCAACTACTTTACCAACCGGAGGACTAATATCAACTTTAGTATTAATCATAGAGGACATCGCCGTAGCAGCAGAGCCCATCATTTGATTCATAGCTTCACAAATAGCACTCAAATGCAAATCTGAGATTTCATGATCAGTCGAAGTTCCATCGCCCCCCATCATCAAATCTGTAATAACTTTTACATCATGCTCTTTTAATACTAAAACATTCTTTCCCTGTAAACCTGCTTGATACGATATGTAAATAAAAACGCACGGTGCATCATATTGCTCACTTAGTTTTTCAACATTTGTAAACGAGATTCGAGGCGTAGTAATAACCACTCGGTTGTTTACAAGTATCGACATTGTAGTGGCTGCCGTACCCATGCTGATATTTGAAATTTCTCCCAAAGCATCGCATTCATCCGGAGACAATGTTTCCGTTTCCTCTACTGCAACTGCCGTGTCCTGCTCCGGATTATCATCCGTACTCATACCACCAAGCAGTGCATTTATCTCTTCTTGGGATAACATTCCATCCATAAATAACTACTCCTCTCTAAAAACTTCTTTTATCTTCAATGCGTAAGAATCCTGATGGACTCCCGGCAAAGCAGAAAACTTTTTTAAATTCCCTACATAAACTTCCAAGTCATCTTCCACCTTCGTATTTAACTTGATAATATCCCCCACCTGAAGATGCATAAAATCATTCACTGATATAACACTGCGACCCATAATAGCACGAATCGGAATTTTAGCTTTTCCTATCGAATGTTCCATAATATCGCGGCACATATCATCATCCTTCACCTGAATTGTTGAATACCAGTACTTTGTATTCAGCTTATCAATTACCGGTTCCACACATGTATAGGGAATACAAATATTCATAAGCCCTTCCACATTTCCAATCTTAACATTCATTGTAATAATAGAAGTCATCTCAGAAGGTGAAACAAACTGCGCAAACTGTGAATTCATCTCAATGCGCTCCAATGTAGGTTCAACAGTCAGAACACTTTGCCATGGTTCAACAAGTAAATTCGTACACACCATAAGTATTCTTTCCAAAATTGTCAACTCAATTTCTGTAAATTCCCTTGGTTTCTCCATTGGTACTCCACCACCGCCCAGCATTCTGTCAACAATGGCAAATGCCAGACTACTCGACAATTCCAACACCACATTTCCCTCTAACGGTCTGAAATTAACAACCCCCAATAATACCGGATTTGATAAAGAATTTGAAAATTCTGAATATGCAGCTGCTTCCGAATGCATAACCTCGACCTGAACATTCTTCCTCAAATAAACCGGTAAATGTGTAGATAATAGTCTCGCATAATGTTCAAAAATAAAAACCAAAGTACGAAGATGCTCTTTAGAGAATTTGGAAGGTCTGGCAAAATCATAATTTTTTACCACCCGCTCATCTGCTTCTGCTGTCTCTAATGGATCAAATTCACCACTATTCAATGCAGAAAGCAAATTATCAATCTCGTTCTGCGACAAGACATCTCCCATGGATTCTCACCTCACAATTCACACTTTTATTTTCTTCTATACTTCTCTTAATATAATACCACATTTCGCACACAAGTGAAAGTATTTTTTCATATTTTAATTCGAATCCGGCAACATCAACTGTGCATAAAACCGCCTAATGAAATACTAACAATTGCTTTTGAATTATAAAATTCCTGAATTCTCTTGAGAGATTCATTCTTTATCGTTTCCTCGTTTAAAGTTTTCACATCATATTCCGTAATTACACTTTTGATAATATCAATAATATAAACATTTGATTTTTCTACTGATTCTTTAATCTTCTCATAGTCATCTGCTTTGATATTATAAGAAATTGTAATCGATTCAAAAATTGCATAATAAGACTTAGAATCTCCCTCTGTCTGCTTTAGATTAACAGTTTGTTTATTATCCAGTGTAATTGTATACGGCTCCATATCCTCAATTGTATATGCCTCTTCTTCCTTGTTTTCAGAATCAATCTCCAAATCAATCACAGACGCAATTTTGTCAATCAGGTTATTGCTTTTATTCATTGCCGGAACTACAGCAAACATCATAACAACCATTAAAACAAGATTCACTAATGTAGCAGCCATAACGATAATTGTCAATAAATTTTTTTTCATTTCAATCCTCCATATCCATCTACTCCGTTGGGTAAATCTTTATCTCTATTCTTCGGTTTCTAGCTCTTCCCTTTGCTGTTTTATTAGAAGCAACCGGAGTCCATTCTCCTCGTCCGGCTGCTTCAATCCAAGCCGGATCAAGTTTCTTTTGCTTTACAAAATAAAGGAAAACACTATTTGCCCTTGCCGTAGAAAGTTCCATATTATTCCGATACTTTGAACTTGATATCGGGACATTATCCGTATGCCCTTCAACCTTTACCAGTTGCTTATTATAAAGCTTTAAAATATCTGCAACCCTGCTCAAAATCTCTTTTGCATTACTTTTAACTTCTGCTTGACCTGAATCAAACAAAATGGCTCCCTTTAAGGAAATCTGAACATATTGATAATTTGTGTCCATATTGACATTTACAATATCAATAATATTTTTTTCAGTTGCCTTGGCAACTACTTTTTCATATAATGCTTCTGTCTTCTGCTTTTGTTTTTCCTTTATTCTCTGTTCTAACTCCTGCTTTGACATATCCTGATGATTCTGACCCGTTCCCTGTTGCTCATTCATATCAGTTTCATTGTTCCCTGACTTTTCAAACTCATTAAAATACTCTGAAATTGAAACCATTTGATCCGTCCCGCTCGAAACAAAAATACTGTCATCTGTCGTGGCTCCTCCACCATCAAATATATTCACACTACTAGAAAGAGAAGTAATTAAAGCTTCGTATTTATCTGCATCCACAGTGGACATAGAAAACAATAATACAAAGAAACAAAGTAGCAGATTCATCAAGTCAGCAAAGGTGTTCATCCAGGAAGCACCACCGGACTTTTCTTCTACTTTTCTACGTGCCATTATACTTCACCGCCTTGTTCCTTATCTGCACCACCTAACAGGTTGTCACGTGCATTTGGTGCCACAAACGATTTCAGTTTCTCTTCAATTACTCGCGGGTTTTCTCCTGCCTGAATCGAAAGAATTCCCTCAATAATAACTTCTTTTAAAATCACTTCCTGCGCATTAATCGAACGCAGCTTTGTGGCAATTGGTATAGCAATCCAGTTTGCCAACATAGAACCATAAAAAGTTGTAACTAATGCAACAGCCATACAAGGACCAATCGAACTTGGATCGTCTAACTGCTTAAGCATATTAATCAATCCAATCAGCGTACCAATCATACCCCAGGCAGGACCCATATTTCCGAGTGACTCCCAAAATCCGATAATACTACTGTGCCGGCGTTCAATACAGCTAAGATCCGTTTCCATAATACTGGAAACCAGTTCTTGATCAGTACCATCTACAATGAGCATAATTCCTTTTTTAAGAAACTCATCTTCAATGTCCGAGGCGGCTTCTTCTAATTGTAAAAGCCCCTCCTTCCTTGCCACATTGGCCAAGTCAATAATTTTATGTATTACTTCTCCCTCATTGGTACTATGACCTTTAATTGCCAAACTAATCGACTTCAGAGAGTTGAAAAAACCCTTAATACTTGGAGAAATTGTCATCATACAAAACAAAGAACCTCCGATTGTAATATATATAGACGACAAATCATAAAAGTTTCCCAAAGCTGAAGCACCCTGATCTCCTGATATAATACCGTATATAACGATTACAACACATCCAACAATACCAATAATCGATGCCAAATCCACTATGTGTCACCACCTTAATCTCTTTTCTTTTCTCGTAATTCTATCTGATACAATTTTACTAAATTTTTTATATCTTGTCTACTTTCTTTTGCAATAATTTTTCGCCCGGTTGTTAAGGTAATTACTGTGTCCGGGGTCTCCTCAACCATTTCAATCAAATCTGCATTTATGGTCAAAATCGTTCCATTCACTCTCGTAATATCAATCACTCTATCCCCTCCGTAATTACAAAATTTCAGGACGGGAGAGAATCACCGCCCGCCCTGAATTGCTCATACTATCGTTTTAAGTTAATTAGTTCTTCCAACATCGTGTCCGAAGTCGTAATAATTCTGGAATTTGCCT
>CATZVV010000139.1 GCA_958425285.1 uncultured Lachnoclostridium sp.
TAGTGTTGACAAATATGGAGCGCGGTGATATTATAAAGTCAATCCAAGGGAGATCCAAAAAGTTCCTGACGAGAAAGGGAATTGGAAAGATGTCGCATATATTATCAATAATGTATGGAGATGTTTTTTAAAGGATTTGAGAAATTATATTTCATATGTCGGTGAGATGTAATTGCATTTGGAAATATTAGATTAAAGGAGGCTTAATCCATTGGACAATTTAACAGAATCAATATCTCAATATGTTAGTGGTATGGCAAATAAAAGTTCCCGTAGAATAAGCCTTAACCATAGAGGATATTAACCGGTAGATAATTGAATGAAAGTGAAGTCGGAGAAGACAAACCGGAAAGAATATAAGATTCATATTTGCAGACATATTGAAAATAATACCACATAATAGTTCAAAGATATTAGAAGATGTGTGAAGAAACATTACCTAATATATCAGAATTATATAACTATGTAAGCCAGGGTTATAGAAGGAATAACTTAATACAATTATAGACAAATGATAAGGATACTGGCTATAATTGAAACGGTTATAGATATTAATAACCATCACAGGCTGGATTATATAGTAACCAGAGGGATATAAATAATGATATCAAAGGTTAATATAGCAGTTATTATTATAAATATTTATAGTAGATGCTGAGATATAATGATCTAAGACTTTGAGTTATTAATTGATTAAAAGGAGAAAGGCATAAGGGAACGATAGAATCAAAGCAGACCCTCCGATTAGAATAAAAGAATATGATAAAATTAAATAAGAAATAGCCATTATAATCATGAAAGATTGTGATGGCTATTTAGTACCATAAAAGTGTAGTTGTTAGAGAGTAATTAACTCTGACATCTGCACTTATTTTATTTATAATAAGGGGAGTAATTGGTCTGACGAGGCGTTCTTTGGGTCATAGCATCCGTCAAAAAAACCGTTAACCAACCACTTATTATAAGCATTCGATTAAGCAGGTAGGGATTCGCTCCCGCGTAACCAACTAAACTGAATGGTAATAAGTGTAGCTGGGACAATTACTAAAACAGTTAGAGGAGGTTCTGGATGATAAGCGTAGGAATTGATGTATCCAAGGGAAAAAGTACAGTCTGCATACTGAAGCCGTATGGAGAGATTATGTGTAGTCCTTTTGAGATGCTGCATGGGGAGAAGGAGCTGAATGCTCTCGATGATCTGCTAAATAAGCTAGATGGGGAGATAAGGATCGTGATGGAGGCTACAGGAATTTATCATTTGCCTATATTGACATTCTTTCACGAAAAAGGATATTTCGTATCTGTTATTAATCCATTCGCAATGAAGAAATATGCAAAGGACAACAGTATTCGAGGTGCAAAAACAGACAAACTTGATTCAATAATGATTGCAAATTACGGAATCGAGAAATGGTTCAAATTACAAAGATATAAAGGTGATGAAGAAATTTATGCAGAGCTTAAACTTTTAGGTCGCAGGTATCGACACTATATGGAACTTCACGTGAAAGCATTGCAGGAATTGACGCATATCCTGGATTATGTGATGCCTGGTATTAAGAAGATGTTTAACAGTTGGAATGAAGCTAATGGCAAGGACAAGCTCAGCGACTTTGTGGAGCAATTTTGGCATTTTGATCTAATCACAGCCATGAGCCTTGAAAAATTCACAGAGGAGTATCTTGACTGGGCAAAAGAAAAGAAATACCACCGAAGCAGATCCAAGGCTGAAGCAGTCTATGAATTAGCTTCCAATGGTATTTCCACACTGTCTTCCGGTACCCCATCGACCAAAATGTTAGTACAGGAAGCGATATCGGTATTGAGAACTGTAGATAGTTCTCTGTTTCTCATTTTAACACGAATGCAAGAACTTGCGAAGACCCTGCCGGAATATTCAACGGTCAGAGAAATGGGCGGAGTAGGTGATGTCCTTGCAGTTAAACTGATTGCAGAGATTGGCGATATAAGAAGACTGCACAGCGCAAAGGCACTCATAGCATGGGCTGGAATCGACCCGCCGCCGTATGAATCGGGACAGTTTATTGGTTCAAAACGCAAGATAACGAAACGAGGTTCTTCAACGCTCAGGAAGGTCGGATATGAGGTGATGAGAGTCCTTAAGAGTCATCCTGCTCCAAAAGATGATGCTGTATACAACTATATTTTGAAAAAGGAAAGTGAAGGTAAAAGCAAGAAACATGCAAAGATTGCAGGGTTGAATAAATTTCTGCGGATTTATTATGCAAGAGTAATGGCTGTTTATCAATAGAACATAAAATCCGCGAGTTCGTACAGGCTGGAGCACAGAGCCAGCCTTTTTGTCATACCCAAAAATAGATTAGTTAAATAATTTAAAAAACCTGCCAAAAAATACTTGACTTTTGTTAGCAGGTTTTTTTGATAATATATAATGTTTCCATTGAAAAAGCAATGGATTTCGGACATAATGGAGATGAGCAGCCAGCATGACTTAAGGATAGGCATGGGGATGCGGCGTCAGGAGGTATACGCATGAATCACGAAGGGGAAGAGTTAGAAAATAGGGCAGCAAGACTGGCTGATCTGTATTTTAGAAAGCACGATTACCATCAGATGGCGGAGTACCTGGCAGATGACGTTACCTTGTTTTTTGCAAGCACTTTTTGGAGAAAAATGCAAAATATTTTTGGAGAATGTTGCATCTCCAAATTGGAGAAAGTTGCAAGGCCTCGGCTGGCAGCTATTCTGCCAGCTACATAGCCATTGCAGACCATATTTAGTTGTTATAGCGTGAGATATGGAAACGGAAGTTCCGAGTTTTCATCTTCATGTGCATGTTCCCTGAAATAGCGGAACTCCTCATCCAGCTCTTTATAATGGATAAAATCATTTAGATATCTCAGATCTTCTTCTGCGCATCGGTGATCTTCTATGAGATCAAGAAGATATTCATTCATCTCCTCATAGCGTTCCTGAAGGTTTTGATATTTTTTCTGTTCTTTGATAACTTTTTTATTTTTAGCCATTGTTACCTGCCTCCTGACTGCTGATTCTTGAAAGAGTTGCATTGATGCTTGATTCACGTAACCGATTATTGATCCCCGGGAACAGAATCAGTTCCACATGGTGGGTGAGCCTGCCAATCAGTGCTGTTGTCATCCGTTGGTCATAAAGAACGTTCACCCACTGTGAGAATTCAAGATTCGTGTTTAAAATCACCGATTTCTGCTCGTGTATCTCAGAAAGATAATCAAACAGAAGCTGTGAACCGGTGCGGTCATACGGAACATATCCGAATTCATCCAGAATCAGTATCCGGGCACTGTTAAGCTTCTTTTTCAGTGCAGTAAGCTTTCCGCTGCTCTGACTCTCGGAAAAGAGATTGATAAGTCCGGCAGTGCGGTAGAATCTTACCGGAATTTCCTGATTACATGCAGACATTCCAATCAGAATGGAAAGCATTGTTTTACCGGTTCCTGTTCCTCCATACATGATGACATTTTTTCCTGTATGATAAAACTCCAGGTCTAACAGGCTTTGGAAGCTGACGTCTTCCGGGAAATCTATCTCATCTGCCCTGAATTCCTCCACGCGGTATCTACGTGGGAAGCCGGCGGTATTGAGGAACTTGCTCTTCCTTTTTGCTGTACGGTATTCAATTTCGTTTGTCAGGAGGTTTAAAAGGTATTCCTGCGGTGTGTCTCCTTTCTGCTCGAAAGCCTGTCCTGCAAAGTTCGTGGACAGCTTGAGCTGTTTGCAGCATGCTGCAATGGATTTTTCTATATCAGCCATTTGAGACACCTCCCTTCTTAAGGGCGGCATCCAGCATTTTCAGATCATTTCTGAACGGAATGACCTTCTGCTGTGGCAGTAAAACTTTGTTTTCAAGCGGAGGCAGAAGCGGTACATCTGCATAGGTTCGCCTGTAAAGGCTCTGCAGACTGTCCGGATCTGTGGCATTCAGCCGGACTGCTTCGTCAACTGTTCTGACAGCACTAGCAAACCCGGTTCTTTCCGTAAGTTCTGCAAGCACCTTCAGGACACGTCCGCGTTCCTTGCTTTCGCAGTTATCCATGTATATCTGCATGGTTTGTGGCATCATGTCATATATGCCGCTGTTTCGAAGAGAACGGGGTTTCCTGGCGATATATGTAAGGTATGGCAGCCAGTCCATTCTTTCATGTTCATTGCCGTAAAGGCGCTTATGACGCACCACTTCGTGCATATCTTTGTCCATGACAATCACATCAGAGGATGTAATCTTGAGATTTACAATGGACTCACAGAAAGCCGGTGAAGCAGAATAACGGTGCTTTCCTGCGTCAAGAGTAAACTTTCCATATTTATCCGTTGTTGCCGTTGTGTAAAGTGCCGTATCAAACGGAACGGAAGGAAGCGGCAGTAAACGAGCCTTATCTTCTTCAAACAGTTTACTGATAAAGCGGTCATCATCGTCATCATAGTGCTCACGCTGCATATCGATTTCACAACGATCCAGAAGATGCTTGTTTTCTTTCACAAGATCATCAAAGCGGGGTACCGGTACAAGTTCGTTGCGGCGCAGGTAGCCAACCTTGTTTTCCACGTTTCCTTTTTCCCATCCGGATTCAGGATTCATAAAAACCGGCTTAATGCGGTAGTGTTCACAAAAGCGTTGAAACCGCTCTGTTACATTACGCCCGCCACCTTTGATGATTTCGGTAACAATGGTTCTGGTATTGTCAAACCAGATTTCCGTGGGAACACCACCGATGTGCTCAAATATGGCAACCAGTCCTTCCAGAAGACATTCCATGTTTTCGCCATAATTAAGCTGGAGGAAACCTCCGTTACTGTAGGGAAAACTGAGCACAAGGTACTTAGCCTCGTGATGAAGCCTGTCATTTTCATAAAAATCGGCTGTTCCAAAGTCTGACTGGGCTTCGCCGGGATGATGATTAAGAGGGATATAGCCATCGGTTCTTTTTAGCCGTAGTTCCTCTTTCTTCTGTTTGACGTATAAGGCAACAAGCCGATAACTGCAGCCGAAACCATCTGCTTCATCCTTGAGGCGTTTAAATACTCTTTTGGCTGTATGCCGTTGCTTTCTTGGTGCAAGCTTGTCTGCCTGCAGCCATTCATCAATCAAAGGTTTGAATGGGTCAAGCTTGGATTCGTGAACCTCTGATGATGCAGGTTTGGGAGATGGATTGTTAAAGTCCTCCATATCCACATATTTTTTGACCGTTTTCCAGTTAAGGCCGGTCTCAGATGCGATTTCAGAAATGTTCTTATCTTGCCGGTAGAACATATCTCTGATATGATGTATCTGATCCATTGTAGTTGACATTCTCCTTTCCTCCTTGTCTTTATTGTTTGGACTACAATAAAGATAAGGTTAATGGTTTTTGGATATACCTGCAATGGATCTTTTCATGGGAATGCTCATACTTGGTGGCTGCCACTCAAGCGCTACACCGTTCCTGAGCGCTTCTAGCGAATGCCTTGCAACTTTCTCCAATTTGGAGATGCAACATTCTCCAATTCCCGTTTGCAACTTTCGGTAATTCTATTTTACAATAAACA
>CATZVV010000140.1 GCA_958425285.1 uncultured Lachnoclostridium sp.
ATCCTGATTTTCAACAATAAGCTGGGCTCCTTTTCTTGTATCCGCATTAATGATAAAAGGTGCTTTCAAATTAACTGTCATTTTTGTCAAATCGTTCGGTACTGTCATTGCCAGAAAGATTACTAGATTTTCTTCCGTCAGTTCTCCCAAATGTTTTAACAGTTCATCCTCAACTACCGGATTATAATCTGCCTTAACAATAAGCGGATTAATAATTGGCAATGCCAAAGCCTGTTCATCAAGACTTTGTAACCAGGATATTGCAGGGCGTTCCTCCTTTTCACTATCAAATAAAATGGTAAAACGCTTACATTCTTCAAATCCAATAATTCCTCTTTCAAATGTAATAATTTTATCCTCACCTAAATCAATTTCTCCAAAAAATTTAGTCTTTACAAGCATTTTTTCCCTCCATTCTAAAAGTGCTTACCCAATCAAATAAAATCCAAGAGCGTGTTTCCCAATGTTTTTGCTGTCGCCTGTAATGTTGCCTGGTAAAGTAAGTCTGCTTCATTATACCGGATATATGCCTCTCCCAAATCAACATTTTCATTCTCTGACAGAGACTCAGTAAAGCTTATCTCCAATTCTTCCAGTTTCGCCTGAGTAGAATTCAAACGGTTCATTCTAGCTCCCAAATCAGCCAGCGCTACATTCAATTTATCCTGCCCGGCTTTACAAACAGTCATTCCATTTGTAAAAGCATTTGTTAACATCGTCTCCTGTAATGTCAATTTGTTCTCAATCTGTTCAATGAGCTGCTCATAAGCCGCTACACCTGCTGTATCACTTGCATCACAATCGGACAACCGTTTCTCTGCATCTGCAAGTGCTGATTTTGTTTGTTCCATCTCATTTACAATATTAACAATGTCTTCAATGGAACGCCCGATTCCCATATCAATCGATTCACACGCCAATGTATTTACAGTCAGTGTCTGACTAAAATTAATCTGATAAACCATTTTCTGATCTGCAGGGTTCTGATAATTCTTCACTACACCAGTATCATTATTTGTTGCAATACAATCAAAATAATGCTCTGGGCGTATATCATTTTCCCCAAAATTTGTTTTCTTATATTCAACTGTAATCTCACGGCTCTCGCAAACCGCCGCATATACATTATCCCCAAAAACAATTTCTCCAGTCTCCGGCACAAAGAATGCCTCGTCATCCCTTGGCTTGTAATGCTCGTTATATACAGAGTCATCTTGTACTCTCTGGGTTGTTACATTTAATGTCTGAACAGCTCCTGCTGCATCTACGTAATTAAATGTGATTTGATCTGCATCCATATTTTTATATGACAAAGTCATCCGATGAGTATCTAAATACTCCGGTGCATCCTGTGCGTATCCAGAAGCAGTCGTTCCTGCAGCATACTCAGCACCCCCATACACATAAGAAAACGACTTAATATCCGTTGCTGAAAGCTTTTCTGTAATCTGATATGTTGTATTGGTTTGATCACTGTCAAACAGCAATGGCACATCTGTGCGGTATCCGGTAAACAGATAACGTCCCGTATTATCATAATTTGCATTCTGCTCATAAATATAACCTTTATATTCTGTTAGAGTTGAAACAATCTTTGCCTTATCATCTTCAGCCAGAGTACCATTAGCTGCCTGTTCACAATAATCATACATTGTGGTTAAAACCTTATTAATATCAGTTAGGTTTTTCTCTGTTGCACTTGTCCATGAAACGGCATCCGGTACATTTTTATATAAATATTGTTCAAGCTCTGACAGACGCGTCCTATACTTTAAAGAGCGTACAGCCACAACCGGATCATCTGATGGACGCTGAATCTTTTTCTGCGTTGAATACTGCTGCAAATATTTATCATATGTCTCCTTATTTCTCGCCATATTAATCAAAGCATTGTTCGTCATCATCGTACTCGTTACTCTCATATTTGCCTCCATTCCGAAACCTATTACAAAGCTGTTCCATTAATCAGTTTATCCAAAACTTCATCCATTACAGAAAGCACTTTATACTGATGGAATAAAAGGTTCTGAATTTTTATTAATTCTGCTCCTTCTTCATCTTTATCCACACTTGAAACGGACAACCTTCTCGACTCTACTGCCATCCGAATCTGTGTCTGACTCTTGGAAAGTGATTCTGCCTTTGCACTATCAACCCCGACAGATGATACGATTGACTCTAAAAACGTATCCGGCTCACCATGTGAAAACATCGTTTTCTTTTCCTTCAAATCATACAATTTCTCAAGATTATTTGCCTCACTAACACCATTTCCGCTTTTTTCTTTCTGAGCGATTTTCCTCGGATCATCAACCACTTCTTTGTAATCGACACATTCAGGCAGGTCATATAATAATAAGAACCCACCCAGTTTCCCTCTGCATCCTGCTGTGCAATTGACGAAAAGGATGGAGTCATACCATCAACTGCCTCGTTCATAACATAATTTTCACCATTAGCCGGATGTGTGGCATTAAAGAAATCCAATCCGTTTTCTCCGTAATAATCATACCCACTGTTGTGTATCGTGTTAAATTCTTCTGAAAAAACCCGTACAAATTCATTTAACTGACCCATATAATACGGAATCCCCTTAAAATCCACATTACTACCAACCACCGAAGTCGTCCCATCTGCAATGGCACGATTAATATGAGCCTGCTGTTCTGTACTCATTGGATTTTTTAACACAAAATGGTAAGTAAAAGTTCCGTCTGCTGCTACATCAACAGTAAAACTTTCATATTCATAATCCCGTCCGCAAAGCGTAATATAACCATTGGAAGCCGGAATATTTAATTTTCCGGTATTATTTACGTTTGTGTCTTCTAAGGTTGCCACTATCTTTCCAGATGCATCCGGTGCAAGAGCAGTTAAGCTTCCTTTTAATGCTTCATTATTATTGCCGTCCCGGATAAAAAACAGGGCATCCAATTCACCGCCCATGCCCCCTGTAATCGGGAACACATCTCCGGTAGACCAGTTAATCTCATACATGGACTCAATATCATTGATATTATCTTTAGCTTCTCTTTGAGTAAGTACAAGGCTGTTAAACTGATCACCATCTACCAGTACCCCTCCATTTACATAAACAAGATACTGATTAAACCCTACGCCATTTGCAGGTTCTTTTTCTAACACATCCACTGTTACATATTGAGATAATTTATCTAGCAAAACGTTTCTTTGATCTCTTAAATCATTTGCTACACCATTATAGCATTCCAGCGTGTTAATCTGTTTTGTCAGCGAAGCAATCTGTTCTGCTAATGCATTTACAGCATCAACCGTTGTCTTAATTTGTGCATTCGCTTCTTTCTGTAAGTCTACCAAATCATTTGCATACTTTGATACAAACTCGGTAAATGTTGTCCCATATGTAACGACCTGATTCCTCTTTGTATCGCTGTCAGGTTCTGAATGGAGTCCGGATATTGTTTCAAAAAAATCACCAAAAGACTTTGTAATACTTGCCGCTTCTTCGTCATTTGCATACAATGCATCCTCCATGCATTTCAAGTAATAGGAAGTTGTATCATAAGAGCAGGCACTTGAATTCGTATTGCGGTATTTAATATCATAATACTCATTTCTGGTTGTCGTAATACTTGTCATAGTAACTCCGGAACCCATAATCCGTGAAGAATATGAACCGCATGTCGTCGCTTTTGTATTTACCGTCTGCTTTGAATATCCAACGGTTTGTGCATTCGCTATATTATGCGCTGTTGTATTTAGCGCCAATTGATATGTTTGCATTCCTGAAACAGGAATTTGAAAACCCTGTAAAGTTGCAGGCATGTTATCCCCCTCTTTCTGACCCTGTCCTAGATTCTAAACATTTCTTATTTCAAAACCCCAACAAGTTACGCACCTAGTCGATTGATAATATGTTCTAGCATTTCATCAATTACCGTAATATATCTTGATGATGCATTATAGCAATGCTGAAATTTTACTAAATCTGCCAACTCTTCATCACTGAAGACACCCATGACAGCCTGCCTGTTATCATCAATTGAATTCGTCAAATCTGTCTGCCTCTCGATAATACTCTGCCAAACATTTCCCTGCGTACCAATCTCGCCAATCAATGCTGTATAATAATCAGAAAACATATACGTTGTCAAATCATTTGGATCCAGTGCTACCGCTGAAGATTCCCATGCATTCAAAAGATTTTGCGTCACCTTCATATCATAACCATCTACATTGCCTGAGTTTTCATTGGAAATCAATGGTAAATAGGATGAGTTGTTTTTTAATAGCTGATTTACCTCTAACTGACCAATGCTGTATAAAGAATATGGATCATCCGGATCTTCCTCATTATACTTATACACTTCTGTTGTTTCTCCTGTGCTAAGTGTAACTGTTACTTTCTCATACCGAGACATATTACGTCTAGTAAAAAGTTCAACCCCCATTGTCTTGTCTGCATCGTCACCAATTGGTGCATTTTCTTCATCCAATACAAGTATTTTCGTGCCATCATCCAGTTCTACTTCTTTATTGGGACAAAATACATCATTAATTGTTGTTACAAGACCATGCATCAACTGCTCAAACTGCGCTTGTGTCTTCATAATAATAGAAGGTTGTATTGTTTTATTATAATTATCTGTTGCCAAACCGAATTGATTCAATGCCTGTTGATAGGCATCACGGTCGACAGTACCATCATCTGCCGTATAGTCTGCAATGTCAGGACGAACCGGTATATCATAATAATTTGCGATATGATCTCCTCTTGAAATGAGCAATGCCCGCAAGGAACCAACATCCGTTTTGCTTTCTGACGAGTAAGTCATATCTTTACCCAGAAAGAAGTCATCTTCTGTATTTTTCCAGATAACGTTTACCAAATTTGATGTTTCGCTGATTGGCGCAACTGCCAGTTCATAATTCTGTTCTGAAGTTAATAAATAGTTGGATTCCGTATATATAGAGACCGTACCATCAACTTCTTCAATCAGCTCATAATTAATGTACTGAGAAAGTTCATCTAATAAAAGATTTCTGGAATCTCTAAAATCTTTTGCCACATCACCTGTGATTTCATATTTTTGAATATCACGATTCAATTTCTTCAGCTCTGTTGTAATTTCATTTATCCTGTTAACCTGATTGGATACTTCTGTATTTAAACTGACCTGATACGAATCCAACTGGTTCTTAATAACAACTGTTTTCTCGATCAGACTATCTGCCATTGCCACTAACTGATCCCGATAAACAATATCATTTGGTGAATTATTTAATTGCTGCAGGCCTTTCCACAAATCATCCAATGCAGTACGGTATTCTTCTCCCTCCATCTCACCAAATAAATCCATGACTTCATCCAAAGTACTGTTTTGTGTTTCATAAAAACCCTGTCTGCCAAATTGCAAACGATATTGTGCATCTAAAAAGGTATTACGAATCTGGCGGATTGTAGAAATTGAAGTTCCCAATCCAATTTGCACATAGTCTCCGGATGCTGTCATTGTATTCGTATATTTATGGTCTGTCACCAATACCTGCTGCCTTGTGTAACCCTG
>CATZVV010000141.1 GCA_958425285.1 uncultured Lachnoclostridium sp.
TCCTTTATATGGGCCGTATTCCTCAAATACAGTATTAATTACTCCATTTCCTTTTGTATCGGTCATAAACTCTCCCCGGTAGCCAATCAGACCTCTAGATGGAATCAGAAACTCCAGACGGGTCGTTCCGCCACCTAGTGGAGCCATACCCTGAAGTTCTCCCTTCCGCTGGTTCAGTTTATTGATAACATTCCCGGTAAAATCGTCCGGCACATCAATATAAGCGCGCTCCATTGGTTCAAGCAATTTCCCTTTTTCATCTTTCTTGTAGAGAACTTCCGCTTTACTGACCGCAAACTCAAATCCTTCCCGGCGCATATTTTCAATTAATACAGATAAGTGAAGTTCACCACGACCGGAAACCTTAAAAGCTTCGGTTGTATCGGTTTCTTCTACGCGAAGACTGACATCTGTATTTAATGTACGGAACAGACGGTCACGCAAATGGCGGGAAGTCACAAACTTACCTTCCTGACCAGCTAATGGGCTGTCATTTACCATAAACTGCATCGCAATCGTTGGTTCGGAAATTTTCTGGAATGGAATTGGCTGAGGATTTTCTGGAGAGCAGAGTGTGTCACCAATGTGAATATCTGTGATTCCTGAAATGGCAACGATAGAACCAATATCGGCCCGTTCTACCTCTACCCGGTTTAGCCCTTCAAATTCGTAAAGTTTACTGATTTTTACCCGGTTGCATTTACTCTCATCATGTGCATTGACAATCACCACATCTTGGTTCACCTTTACACTTCCGTTATCTACCTTGCCAATGCCAATGCGTCCGACATAATCATTATAGTCAATTGTGCTGATTAAAACCTGTGTATCTGCATCCGGGTCTCCGGTTGGAGCAGGAATATAATCAATAATGGCATCAAATAGTGGCTGCATATTCTGACTGTCATCATCCAGAGAAGCCTTAGCATACCCTTCTTTGGCGGAGGCGAAGATAAATGGGCAATCTAATTGGCTCTCGTTGGCATCCAAATCAATAAAAAGTTCTAAAATTTCATCTACGACTTCATCAGCTCTTGCTTCCGGACGGTCAATCTTATTAATGCATACGACAACGGGAAGAGAAAGTTCAAGTGCCTTTTTTAATACGAACTTTGTTTGAGGCATAGCGCCCTCAAACGCATCTACAACTAAAATGACACCATTTACCATTTTCAGTACACGCTCTACTTCTCCACCAAAATCGGCATGTCCCGGTGTGTCAATGATATTTATTTTTTTATCCTTATAAGAAATTGCCGTATTTTTGGACAAAATGGTGATTCCGCGCTCCCTCTCAATATCATTGGAGTCCATAACACGCTCTCTGACCTCCTGATTTTCACGAAAGACACCGCTTTGCTTTAATAATTCATCTACAATGGTTGTCTTACCATGGTCAACGTGGGCAATAATGGCAATATTACGTATATCTTCTCTTGTTGTAAGCATGATTTTTATAAGTCCTTTCTTATTTGTATATTCATACATTTTGAAACAATCGTTGATTATAGCACAATCTGTTTGAAAAAGCAAATGCCCGCTATATTTGTGTTATGAGGTAAAATATATTGATCCGCGCAATATTTACTAGCTAATCTGCAAAGATTCTCTAAAAAAAATATATTATAATAAGAAAAAGGCAAGCTTGTATGTTTCGTTCCAAAATAAAAATAGTACATTTTAGGAAAGAGGGGAATTTGAATGAAAAAAAAGGTGTTATCCATTATGTTAATTCTTGCTATGATGCTTTCCATGGGAAGTGCTTATTTGGCATATCCGGAGGCATTAGCAGCGAGTAAAAAAAATGAATCTTTAGGAAAGAGTGAAAAAATAATGAGTAATGTATTTGGAAATTCAGGAGGATTTCTTCTGGCAGATGCAGAGACAGCGGTTGCTGTGTATGTCGATACAGAAAATGAAGAAATTAGTGAAGGGGCAGACCACCAGTATTGCGGTTTAGAAATAATCGCAGAAACTTTTGCCGGTGATGTTGAAAAGGTGACTGGTAATATGCCGGAAGTGGTGACAGAGGCAGACAATCTTTCTGGAAATGTTATTGTAGCTGGTACTGTAGAAAATAATGTTGTCATTAATAACTTAATATCAAATGGAGTAATGGATGTATCCGGACTGTATAAGGATGGAAATTTAAAATGGGACTGCTATCAGATGCAGTTTATAAGTGGTGCGGATATGGCGAAATGTGGTTACCCGGGAGTCAATCAGGCATTGGTAATTGCCGGTTCTAATAAAAGGGGTGCTATGTATGGACTATTTAATATTTCAGAACATATTGGTGTATCTGCCTGGGTTTATATGGCAGATGCAGTGCCGGTTCAATATGAATCTGTCTATTTAGATTCAAAAGTGCTTGAATTTAATAAAGAAAATGTGTATCTTGCCAAAGAACCTTCTGTAAAATATCGCGGTTTCTTTATTAATGATGAGGCACCATCCTTTACTGGATGGTCAGGAAGCAAATTTGGCGGACGCAATGAAAAGTGCTATCAAAATATTTTTGAACTGTTGATTCGTATGAAGGCAAATTATTTGTGGCCGGCAATGTGGGGCGACAGCTTTTCAGATGATGGTTCTGCATTTAAGCTGGCGAACGCTGTAATGGCAGATGCCTATGGAATTTGTATGGGCACCTCCCACCATGAGGCCTGTTGCCGTGCCGGTGTTGAGTGGGGCAGGGTATGGAAAAACTATGTTCCTGCTTCGATGCAGAGTCAGGGAAGTAAGGCACTTTGGGATTATGAAAAAAATGGTGATGCAATTTACAAATTTTGGGAAGACGGCATAAAAAGAAATGGTAATTTTGAAAATACAATCACGCTTGGAATGAGAGGAGAGGGTGATAGTGCTTTAAAAGGTGATGTAGAATATAATATTAATCTTTTGAAGACGATTATTACCGATCAGCTTACTATTTTGGATAATTATGAGACGGAAAATCCAAATTCCAAGATTCAGGATGCACCGAAAATATATATCCCGTACAGTGAAAATGAAGAATATTTTTATGGTCCGGATGATGGAAGTCTAGAGGGATTAAATGTATGGGAAGGAATGAATGACGTAACGATTATGCTGACAGATGATAATTATGGAAATATTCGTTCCCTCCCAGAGGAAAGCATAAGAAATCGAAAAGCCGGGTGGGGACTGTATTATCATTTGGATGGGCATGTTGGCAGTGGTGCCTATGAATGGGTTAGTTCAACACAGTTAGAGCATATATGGGATCAGCTCACAATGGCATATGAGTATAATGTAAAAGACATTTGGGTCATTAATGTTGGTGATATTAAGCCGTTGGAGATGGAGTTGAACTATTGTATGGATTTAGCATATGACATGGATCAGTGGGGTCAGATGAATACGGCTAAAACTTATCGAGAAGAATGGCTCCAGAAACAGTTGGGAGGAAAAGAAAACTGCCCGGATGATATTGCAAAAGGAATTGCAGAATGTACTGCCAATTTCCTCAAAATAAGTACATACCGGAAGCCGGAATATGTAACCTCAAAACTTTACAGTACGACAAATTACAATGAAATTCAGGAAGTATTAAATCTTTGTTTGAAAACGATAGAACAGGCAGATTACTATTATGATAATTATTTTAGAGGCACAGAATGGGATGATGCCTATTATCAGCTTGTATACTATCAGGCAGTTGGTACTGCAAATGTCACAAAGATGCAGATATGCAAAGCATTGAGTGACTTCTATGCGGAGCAAAAGAGTTCTCTCGCCAATGTTTATTCTGATTTGGTAGATGAATGTGTACTAAATGATAAAGACTTGACAGATTACTACAATAATGATATGTCTAACAAAAAATGGTACAAAATGATGTCTTCCCCTCATGTGGGATTTGTAACATGGAATTCTGATGGATGGAGTTATCCGACTGGAACAAAAGTAACTTTGGAAGATGGAGCGAAGATGCTTGTTTCCGTAGATGGAGATGCAACAGCATACCAAAGTGGCAAGGCAGAACTCCCCTTGTTTACCAACACAAAGAAACAGCGGTACTGTGTAACACTTAGTAATGGCGGAACGGAACAGTATGATTTCACGGTTGGTACAAGGGCAGACTGGATTCAGATTACAGATAAAAAGGGAAAAGAAATTGTCAATGGTGGTACCGTTTCAAAAGCAGGTTATTTTTATATATCGGTTGACTGGACAAAAGTAAGATCCGACAAAACAGGAACCGTAGTGGTGAGGGGAAATGGTGAAACAGTAAAAATTAAGGTTAATACAAAGTATACGGAATATAAGAGTAAGGGTATTGGTACGCATTTTGAAAGTAATCATGTTATTTCAATTGATGCAGAAAAATATTGCAATAAAGTGGACTCGGAAAATGGTGTTTCATGGGGATGTATTGATGGGTATGGAAGATATGAGTCTGCAATGAAAATGTTTCCTACTACAGTAAGCTTCACAGAAAAAACAGGAAATACATATGAAGTGACAGGTGGTAAGACAACGAGGACCGTTACGGAGTATTATGAGCCGACAGGAGCCCCTTATATGGAATATCAGATATATGTGGATGAGGATGATGATTATACTTTTACTGCATATACAACGACAACGAACAATATTTTTAAACCTTCTGGCTGGGGTTATGTTCCGGTAGAGTTATTCTATGGCATACAGGTAGATGATGGAGAGATACAGATGATTAATTCTTTACCGGATGGTAAATATATCTCTTATGCAGCAGATGGAGATAATAAATGGATAACAGGCATTAAAGATAATATACATATCTCTACATCATCAGAATATATGACAGAGGGGTTGCATAAGGTAAGATTTTATGGTATGCATGCAGGACTTGGACTGGAGAGGATTGCAATTAGCAACAAGGAACTGGCTGCCAGTTATCTTGGACCTCAGGAAACGTTTATGCTAGATTATGAAATTATACCGGAACAACAGGAAGGCATTCACTATGAGGCTGCTTTTGAGACAGGAAAACTGACTTATGGTATGCCAGAGAATGTAGATACGATTACGGATGCAGATGATACCAACGATTCTTCTGATCCAATCGAAATTGAAACCGTAATACCAAGACCATATGTTCCGCCAGTTCAAACAGAGACCCCTGCGACAACTTATCCGTCAGCTTCACCATCAGAGAGTACACCATCGCCATCACCATTGGCAGCGGTTACAGCGAAGCCATCGTCTGATTTGAAAAAGTCAAAAACGTACACAGTAGGGAAATATAAATATAAGATTACAAAGCTGTCTGAGGCAAAGGGTGAAGTTTCAATTGCTGCACCGGTATCAAAGAAAATGAAACAGGTTAAAGTACCTGCTCAGATAAAATTAAAGGGAGTTACATTTAAAGTAACATCAATTACCAAAAAGGCTTTTAAAAATAGTAAAAAACTTTCCATGGTTACAATTGGAACTAATATTGCTCAAATTGGCGAAAGTGCATTTAATGGTTGTATTAAGTTAAAAAAGATTGTCATAAGGAGTAAAGAACTTTCCAAAATAGGAAAA
>CATZVV010000142.1 GCA_958425285.1 uncultured Lachnoclostridium sp.
TCGATATATCCAACTGCATCATATTCCCCGATTTTAAATCGTACTTCTTTTTCGACTCCAAGAATATCGTATTCATCTAATAAAAGATCAATATGATCCAAATAGTCTAATCCCTTATCATAATAAGACTGCCGAATATCCGTATACATATTGGGCGGTGCATCACAGTATACGACTTCATTAAAATGATCTTCGTAGTATTGAGAAATTTCGAATAATGAAAGCTCACCCTTCTCATATTTCTCTAGTATCTCATGCACAAGACTTCCGAATTGAGCAAAAAAGTTTTGTGCTTTTGGATAACACTGAATGTAATTCATCCACCATTCATACGGGCAGTTGTAATAACTATTCAGCCTACTGAAAGACCATACCATCGTGTCAATAATGAAACGATCATTGTTAAAATCATTTTCTTCTAATATGAATTTTTCTGAAATTAATTACACCTTCCTTCTTTGGACATATAATTCTTCCCATATTTCTCTTCCTTTGTCGCAAGGAGAGAGCTTTTCAGACGGATCACCCAGAATCCTTTTCGGATCTAAGATGACATATACGTTTGTGAACTTACGCAAGATACCTATACATGCTTGAATCTTCGTAAGAGGAACATCATTATCGAATGCAATCACTACATTTTTTATGTGCATTTGAATCAATATACTTACCTGTTCATCATTCAAATAACTTGTTTCACTTGCCAGCCAGTTATCATAACCCCACGCTTCGACTTTCATACCGGATTTAATTCCCTCGAAAATAATAACTTCATCCTTCTTCCGGATCGAATCTTGATTCTCCTTCATTCCGACGAAATAATCTATTGTTCCGATTTTTTGGTAGTTCATATATTTTTTAATACCAAGTTCTTTATAGTTTGGAAATCTTGTTCTTCCCTTAAATCCGATCAACCGTAGTTGATTGTCATATACTGGATATACAATGCGGTTTGCCTGCGGATCTACACGGATCTGATACTTTTTCATAATCTCTGGATCAATTCCTTCTTCTACCCATTCACTTGGAATTTCCTCAGAAAACCTCTCAAATGCAGTCTCTTCCAGAATTTCTCGATATGGTATCGCCTTCTTCTTACTTTGTTTTACATCTCGCATCTGCTTAAATATACTTAATGAATTGCACTGGTGAAGATGTTGGATATCTCCACCAGCCATATTGCAAACTTTTTTGACGGCATCATCATAAGAAAGATGCTCAAAAGTCATAATCCAACTGATGATATTTCCGCCACAACCACATGAAAAACAATGGAATAAATTCTTCGATGGAGTAATGAAAAGAGACGGAGTTTTATCAACATGCCTTGGACAATGCGTTGCGTACTCGTCATTTCCACGCTGTTCAAAGTCCATCGTTCTGCTTGCATATTCATATAAATCAACATGACTACATAATTCCTGTAGCATATCATCATCGTATTGTTGCATTAGACTTCTCCCAACTTTTACTCAAATGGAGTACGCTTTGTAATATGCTGTTGTGCTTCGCTGATTCTCATTTTGCTCCCATCGAACATGAAATCAATGTATTCATCTTCCGACATTTGTTCTCCCAAACGATTAAGATCCACTGTCAAAGCATAATTCCCACATTTCAGCCCGTCTTTTTGAACCTTATCTCCATCTTTATCTCTCCACCATAAACTTGCGCTTACATATCTTTCAATCTTATCAGAATCCGCAACTTGATCTCCACGATTCAACTGTGCGCCTGCTAACAAAGCAATATCTAAATCACCGGCTACATTATTTTTCAGAAAATCACATCTTGCTCCTAATACGTTATAGTTTTCAGATGCAGAAGTCACATTACTCTTAATATAATCAAAGATAGAAAACTCCAAATTCATCTTATATTTCAGAATTTTATGTATCGCATATATTTCTTCGTCTGTAGAAGTTGGAATATAGATATGGACAAATGGCTGCTTTTTGATCCACTCATTCGTTTTATCTAGTAATTTAGCTTCCTCATCAGAGTATTTTTTCTGCTTAATTCGCTTAACTTCAATTCCTGTAAGGTTTGCTAACATACGCTCATAAAACAATCGATCTTTCATTTCTGTATCTAAATACAGGGTCGGGACCCTGTTCTTGAGTTTATGCATTGCTTCATTCAGAAAAAATGCAGATTTTCCCTTTTTCATCCTAGCTTTAAGAAGTACCAATTCCCCCGGTTCATATGTCAGATATTCGTTCAAATGCTCAAATTTCGATGGGATTCCATAGATACCACTGTCTGTACAACGATCACGAACTTCTTGCCAAAGACTATCTACTTTTGTACCGAACATCTCCACTTCATTTGTCGTTACATATTGTTCTGTCAGATGATTAATTTTCTTATTAACCGTCTGATTTACCTGTGATAAATCGGCCTTTTCATTAAAGCACATTGATTGAATCTCATTTGCCACTCGATTAAGATCCCTTTTAAATGACATTGTTACTACATTTTTCACGAGTAGTTTGTATTCATCAAAAGTATCTCTACATGCATATTGGCTCATATCAATGAATTCTTGCATGTTAGTTAGATTATGAGATTCTATCTGCTTCTTGACTGCCCGGTTTGAATTCAGCATATTTGTAATATTCATGGCATCGATATTGTCAACACCGTTCTTATAAAGCTCTGAAATCGCCCAATAGATACAGCCATTTTCTACATTATAGAAATAGGAAGGCTTGAGATAGTCTGTATGAAGAATGAATTCTGGATGATGAACCAGTGTTGCGATCACTCCTGCTTCCGCTTGATTATCTGAAATCAAAGAAGTATCCTTTTTCAAACATTTCACCCTTCCATTATGTTCTCAATTGTTTTTGCCTTAACCGGTTTATGCTCAAATACTACTTCCTCATTCCCCGTAGAAATCTCAGCCACACGATTTGCTTTCTTTTTACTCTGCAAATTGTATGCTTTCTTCACTTCTCCGCTTTTCACAATATAATACATCCCTTGAGGATGATTGAGCGGGATACGATGTTCAATGTAATACTGCATCCCAAACAATAGATAATCACTTGGAACTTTATGTTGAAATACAATAGTCTGAATCACTTTCTGCAACTGAGCGTAAATCGGATGGGGATCAATATGTTCAGTAAATAAACGGATAATCTCCTTAATATCTTCTTTTGTTTGGTAGCAATCCGCATGATAATAAGAAGTCTTTTCCTTTACTGCTTCAGATACCGGAACGTCCCGAGTTGAATGCGAGCAAAACTTATATCGACATTTTCTTGTATCTGTATTCATTTATATTGTGAGGGGCATAACGCCCCTCTTCCTCCTTAATTAAATGGTAATTCCTCATCAATTCCATCCGGGATGTTCATAAATCCATCACCCGTATCCACACTTGGTTCCTGCGGTGCCGGTGGAACTGGGCTTGCCTGATAACGGCTCTGATTTTCTTCACTCGCGCTCTTGCTCTCTGCAAACTCCTGCTCTTCAACTACTACATCTGTCGTATATACTTTTACACCGTCTCTGTTCGTGTAGCTTCCAGTCTGGATACGTCCAACAATAAGAATCTTGGTTCCCTGACGCAGATATTTTTCTGCAAACTCAGCGCCTTTTCCAAAGGTTACACAATTAATAAAATCGGCTGTTTGTTCTCCTTCTCTTTTAAATCTGCGATCAACAGCAAGTGTATATCTTGCTACAGATGTTGCGGATTCTCCCTGTGTATATCTCACTTCAGGATCTCGTGTGAGTCGTCCCATTAACAGTATTTTATTCATCTATTTTCTCCTCCTACTCAAGTGGTTTCATGCCTTTTAATGTTGACAGAAGCTCCGTTGCCTTATCGTAATCTCGAATTGCATTCGGATTTCCACTCGGAACAACGGCTTTTAATGCTGCCATCAGATCTGGATTTTTTGTTCCGCCAAGATCATTACAGTACTGAATAATTTCTGCCTTTACGGACTTCAATAATTCTGCGGGATCGACACTAACATCCTTCTGAATCTCAGGTGCTTTTATTTCAGGCATCTTTCCGTTTTCGCACCATGTATATAATGCTTCTCCGTCTTTTGCTTCGATTACGGTATATCTATTTTCATCCCATAATCCGGTATTGTCTTTATCCGCATGAGCAATATGTGTGTCCTGATCGATCTGAATAGATAACATCATTTCGTAAGAAGTATCTTTATCGGCCTGTGATCCAAGTCCAACTTTTCTTGGAACCTGTTTTCCGTTCTTCTCTTCCAGAACCCATTCATCCTTTCCTCTCGCACAACAAATAATATGTGCTGGGGCCATTAGGATTTTTTCTACTAATTCTCTATGCTTTGGTTTTAGCTTGCCCCAGTTTGTAAAACTGTTTCCTGGCATTTTCTGATGTGTTTCATTTAACCACTGCCATTCTGCTGATAAGCTATCAACAATGATAATCTTGTAACCTGCGCCAACAGCTTCATCAATAGCTGCAATGAATTTATCTGTTGTAAATGGATTACTTAACTGTAACAAGTCATATTCAAACATGTAATCTCCATGCTTAGATTTTGCTTGCGCATATAACTTGTCTCGATCTCCTTCAGTTCCGATATATGCAATTCCGCTACCACATTTATTTGCAATACCTGTCGCCAGTTCCAATGCCGACTGTGACTTTCCACTTCCGCTTGCTCCTGTCAGAAGAGCTTTTAAATACACTTTTTCCCTAACGGCTTTTACAAACGCCATCACAATTCCTCCTTAATTTTTGTATCGTGTAACCTTCATAGTTTTCTATGGAATCATTGTTTTTCTTAAACAAGTTTTGTACCCTTTTCCGTGTCAATGGAATTGAAAAGTACTGATCATTTTTTCGTATAAAATCTGCTACTGAATCAAAAGAGAATATTGCTCCGGTTGCAGTATTCGTCATGATGATAGGACAACTTTGCCCGTAATATGTTCGTGCATGTCTACTTCTAGTATGTTCAGATTCCCGATCAAATTGGCACCAGCCTAATCGATTTCCTCTATCCCAATAAGTCCTGATGGTTTCAGCACTCAAATGAAATTTTGAAACAGCATCTTTAACAAAAGCTTCTGGATTTTCTTTTTTAAACTCACATACTTTCTTTACTAAATTGGAATAGCTACATTCTTCAACAGTATCCCAATCGATGTCCTGCAAATTTACTATGTAGTTCAAATCAGATCTTAATATTTGAGTTTTAATATATGAAAAATCCGAATAATAGCAATCAATTCTGATCAATGGAATTTGCATTTCTTCGGCAATGCGATCTTTTATCACATCATTCCTGAACATACTAACAGGATAAAATTTGAAATTTTTATCTTTATTCTTTTGATGTTTTTTAATGATGTCTCCATGCCCGATTCCTCCATCCATTTCGATAAAATATTTATTTTGATTTTTCTCAAAATACATATCGAACCATTTACTATGAGAAGGAATCCGATATTCTCTTTGGAAATGCGAAATTTTATTGTGTTTCAATAACTGTTCCAT
>CATZVV010000143.1 GCA_958425285.1 uncultured Lachnoclostridium sp.
AATATTACTTTTTTGTGTCCAGACAGAATATCCTTTGCACTAAGCATTGTAATTCCAGCCACCTGGTCCGCAGCATCCAATTTCGTAGATGCAATCTGACCTCGGTTTGTTTCAAACTCAGCACCGGAAACCAACTTAACATACCCGCTCTTTGTAGCAAACAAAATCATGGATTCAAACAGTTCCTCAAAAGAAGTATATAATAGAATATCTTCATTACTTACTTTGCATAATGAATGAATCAATGTTCCCTTATCTCTAATCTTACATTTTGGTAAGGACATTGCCTTTACCTGATACATATTTCCTTCTGCAGTAAAAAGACAAAGCCGGTCCGTATTTTTCATGCACAGTACAACCGCATATTCTTTCTTTGTCTCTTCATTTACCCTTCCAAAAGCAGCTGTATCCATTGATTTCACATATCCAAACCGATCAATCAGTACATAAATATCCTCTTCTTTTACTTCCTCAACATAATTTCCTGCTGTAATATTATCAAGTTTGGTTTTTCTGGCACCGTCAAATTGCTTTTTATAATCTCTCAGCCTCGCTTTTATCACTTTATATAATTCCTTCACATTCGAAAGTACCATTTCGTATTCTGCAATATTGGCAACCAATGTCTCATTTTCCTGATACAGCTTTTCCAATTCCAATCCAATCAACTTGCTTAACTGCATTGCCAGTATAGCATCTGCTTGCATTTCAGTAAATAAAAGTGTTTTTGCCTGTCCTTCTGAACCTGGATTTTTAAAGCAAATCCCCTCTGTAACGCCTTCAATCAAGCATGCCTTTGCTTGTTTTATTGAAGAACTGCCGCGTAAAATTTCAATGATAAGGTCAATCACATCCGTTGCCTTCATAAGCCCCTGCACAATTTCATGTCGGCTCTTAGCTTTTGATAAGAGATGCTGATACTCCTTTGTATACAATTCCTCTTGAAATAGTATAAATTCTTCAATTAATGATTTCAAATTGAAAACCTGTGGTTTCTGCTTTCGAATTGCAAGTAGATTTACACCATAGGAATCTTCCATTTGTGTCTTTTTATAAAGCCCGTTCAGTAGATTTTCAATATCCCTGTCCTTTTTAACTTCAATAACAATTCGAATCCCCTCCTTAGAAGATTCATCACGTACATCATAAATTTCCTCAAATACTTTTTCTTTTACAAGTGCCGCCAGACTTTCAACCAGTTTTGTCTTATTTCCACTGACTGTATATGGAATCTCCGTAATAACAATATTGGTACGTCCGTTTTCTCCCTTTTCGATTTCGGTTTTTGCACGCAAACGAATACGTCCTTCGCCCTTTTCATAGATAGCAGGTATTTCATCAGCATTAATAATAATTCCACCCGTCGGAAAATCCGGTCCCGGTACATACTCAATCAACTTCTGAAGTGAAATTCCCGGCCTGTCCATACAGGCAATAACCGCATCAATAATCTCAACCGGATTATGCGGCGGAATATTAGTCGCCATACCAACTGCAATACCTGTCGTTCCATTAATTAAAAGATTTGGAATCGTAGCTGGCAAAACAACTGGCTCTTTTTCGCTTTCATCAAAATTAGGGATAAAATCAACAAGTCCTTTCTCCAAATTGGAAAGTAACGTCATAGCGGCTGCTGACAATCTGGCTTCGGTGTAACGCATTGCTGCTGCCCCATCTCCGTCAATAGAACCAAAATTTCCATGTCCATCTACCAATGGTGCATTCAAAGAATAATCTTCTGACATATGCACTAAAGCCTCATAAATAGAGCTGTCTCCGTGAGGATGATACTTACCCATGGTATCACCCACAATACGGGCACTCTTGCGGTGTGGTTTGTCCGGCAATAAATTTAATTCTTTCATCGCATACAGAATGCGACGCTGTACCGGCTTGAGCCCATCCCTGACATCCGGAAGAGCACGATCCACAATAACACTCATCGCATAATTTCTGTAAGACACTTTCATTTCTTCGGCAAAGTCCAGTTGGATAATATTTTCAGTCTGTATCTCCATTTGTTTTCCCATATCACCTTACCCCTTATAAATCAATTTTCGCATATTTTGCTTCTTGAATAATAAATTCTCTTCTCGGTGGAACATTGCTGCCCATTAATACATTTGTAATCTCATCGGCTTCTACCGTATCGCTAATCCCTACCTGTGCAAGAATTCTTGTCTCCGGATTCAAAGTGGTTTCCCAAAGCTGATTCGCATCCATTTCTCCAAGACCCTTATACCGTTGCAGAGTCAATACTTTCTTATCCTTTTCTTTGCGAAATTTTTCTAATGCAAAATCATCAAATAGATATTCTGATTTGTGCTTATTTTTTCCTTTTTTCCCAAAATCATCGTATTCCACTTTATAAAGAGGCGGTAACCCCCTAAACACTTTTCCCTCTAAAATCAGCTCCGGCATAAAACGATAAAAGAAAGTCAAAAGTAATGTGCTGATATGAGCCCCATCTACATCAGCATCGGTTAATATAATAATTTTATCATACCTAAGTTTAGAAATGTCAAAATCATCGCCAATCCCACACCCAAATGACGCAATCATGGCCTTTATCTCATTGTTTAATAAAATTTTTTCCAACGGTGCCTTTTCTACATTTATAATTTTCCCACGAAGTGGAAGTACTGCCTGTGTTCTTCGGTTTCTAGCCATCTTAACCGTCCCTCCTGCCGAATCTCCCTCGACAATATAAACCTCGCATTCCTCTGGCTTTTTGGAAGAACAAGATGCCAGTTTACTTCTTGTATCCACATCTACCAGCTGCTTTAGTACAGCAGTTCGAGCCTTATCACTGGCCTTTCTGGCCTGATAAGATTTCATGGAGTTTTCAAGAATCTTCTTTAACACTTCTACATTTTTATCAAAGTAATGCTGTGCCTCTGCGTTCATCACTTCATCAACGGCAGTTTTCGCATCGGTATTTCCCAATTTGTTTTTTGTCTGACTTTCAAACTGCGGATCCGGATGCTTAATGGAAATAATAGCCACCAGACCATTACGAATATCCTTCCCATCAAAGTTATCATCCTTTTCTTTTAAGATTCCAAGTTCTCTTGCATACTGATTCATAATTCTGGTAAGTGCCGTTTTAAACCCCGTCACTAATGTACCTCCATCTGCTACATTGATACGGTTACAGTAGGAATTAATCTGCTCACTATAACTGGTTGTATATTGAAATGCTACTTCCACTTCAATATCACCGCTTTTTCCTTCAATGTAAATTACATCTTCATGGAGATGAACTACATCTCTGTTAATATATTTGACAAAACTCTGTATTCCAAATTCCTCTTGATAAACACGCACATCTCCCGTATTTTCATCCGTGAAAATAATTTTCAAATTTTTATTCAGATAAGCAATCTCTTTTAACTTCTTACGGATAATCTCCGGTTTAAACTCAACAGTTTCAAAAATCTCTGCATCCGGATAGAACTTTACAGTTGTACCGGTATCGCTTTTATTACACTTCCCAACAACCGGAAGAAGCCCGTTTTCCAGTTTAGTTACCGGATGTCCTCCATTTTCATATTCATCCCGATAAATTTTTCCATCCCGGCGCACTTCAACTGTCAGTTTTTTTGAAAGCGCATTTACAACGGAAGCCCCTACTCCGTGTAAACCACCAGACACCTTGTAAACAGAATTCGAGAATTTTCCTCCTGCATGCAGTACGGTATACACAACTCGTACAGTAGGGATTTTCTGTGTTGGATGCATATCAACAGGCACCCCGCGTCCGTTATCTTCAATCACAATGGCACCATCTTTTGTCAAAGTCAGTTTTAATTCATTACAAAAACCTGCCAAGTGTTCATCAATACCATTATCCAATATTTCCCAAATCAAATGGTGCAAGCCTCTTGTTCCAGTACTTCCAATATACATTCCCGGCCTTTTTCGAACAGCCTCCAGCCCCTCTAAAACTACAATTTGACTGCCATTATAACTTTCCATTGCTTCCTCCAATTCTCAATACTATATTTGGTTCGTTATCACTATACCAAAAAATATTCCTCTTTGTAAAGAAAATATTCAGTCAGGTAATATGAAAACATTGACAGATATAAAGAAATTCATTACAATGACTTTAATCATTTTAGTTTATTTTCACAGGAGGAAATCATGAAAACACCTATTGTAAATTTAGAACAAGTGAAAGAAATCGAAAAGCAATACCCAACACCATTTCATATTTATGACGAAAAAGCCATTCGTGAAAATGCACGTAAATTAAAACAAGCATTTGCATGGAACAAGGGATTTCGCGAATATTTTGCAGTAAAAGCAACTCCAAATCCTTTTATTCTAAAAATACTGCAGGAAGAGGGATGCGGTGTTGATTGTTCATCAAAAACAGAACTTATGCTCTCAGAAGCTCTTGGCTTTACCGGATCCGATATTATGTTTTCCTCTAATGTAACTCCAATGGAAGAATACGAAAAAGCATCTGAATTAAATGCATATATTAATTTAGATGATTTTACACATATTGATTTTCTGGCAAAAGGACCCGGAATCCCGGAAACCATCTGCTGTCGGTATAACCCGGGCGGTGTGTTCAGTCTCGGAACCGATATTATGGATAACCCGGGCGATGCAAAATACGGGTTTACAAAAGATCAGTTAATTGAAGGCTATAGAGAACTCATGAAACGAGGAGCAAAACATTTCGGAATTCATTCCTTTATCGCCAGTAATACAGTAACGAATGAATATTATCCAACCTTAGCCGGCATTTTATTTGAATTGGCAGTAGAATTAAAAGAAAAAACTGGGGCAGATATTAAATTTATTAATCTTTCCGGTGGAATTGGTATTCCTTACACCCCAGACAAGGAGCCAAATGACATTCTGGCAATTGGCGAAGGTGTACGCAAAAAATTCGAAGAAATTCTCGTACCTGCGGGAATGGGTGATATTGCAATCTTTACAGAATTGGGACGTTTTATGCTGGCACCTTACGGAAATCTGGTTACAAAAGTGCTGCATCAGAAACATATATATAAAGAATATGTAGGTCTAAATACTTGTGCCTGCGATTTAATGCGCCCGGCAATGTACGGTGCATACCATCATATCACCGTATTAGGGAAAGAGAATCAGCCACATGACCACAAATATGATGTAACCGGCTCCCTTTGTGAAAACAATGACAAATTTGCGATTGACCGGATGCTTCCGGAAATTGAGATTGGAGACTATCTCGTCTTACATGATACTGGTGCCCACGGTTACGCTATGGGGTATAATTACAATGGAAAACTGAAATCCCCGGAACTTCTTTTGAAAGAAGACGGTACCGTCCAGATGATACGTCGCGGTGAAACGCCACAGGATTATTTCCAAACCTTTGATTTTTGTAATATCTTAAAAGATATGAAGTACTAAAAAAGTGACAGCAAAAAATGATGTGAACGCAGACTTAATATATCAAACGATGTTAGGGGC
>CATZVV010000144.1 GCA_958425285.1 uncultured Lachnoclostridium sp.
GATAACGTGCCGCTTTATATTCTTTTGTAAAGGAAATACAACAAGTCTGCGAAAAAATTGCATTCATTGCAACAGCTTTCAAAAAAGTGGACTTTCCGGAAGCATTTGAACCGGTAATTAATATATTAACATCTGTACAAAGATCCGATGTTACAGGATTTTCAAGTAACGGATGATAAAGACCTTGAACTTTCAATATCCGTTCTTTACAAAATGTCGGCTCACAATATCTATCTTTACCAAGATATTCCCGATAAGAAGCAAGACAATACATGGCATCTAAAAAGCCAACCGTGTCCATCATTGCTGAAAAATCTTCTTCCTGCTCCTTTAACTGTGATATCATATGATTCATTTTTATCAAGTCAAAATGAAATATCATATGAATATAATCCATTAATATGTCTGATAATGAACCGTTTTTATCACTTCCGGCGAATACAAAAGATGAGCCTCTCTCAATCTTCGCAAAACGCTTTGCCATTTGACTACACGCTTCTGTATATTCAGAAAGACCCTCCAGTGTTTCCTTCCCAATTTGACGAATGCAATAAAGAAGCCGTAAGACATATGATACAACCGAATAATATTTTTCCAGCTTCGCCTTACAATGATAATACGTAATAATATTAAACCCTGCTGTTACAAACAAAGCTGCAACTCCAGCATAAGAATTCAGGCAAATTAAAATAACAGAAACAATTAGAAACAGATTCGCCAAAATATGAATCCTATTATTTTCAATTACGGCTTGTCCAATATTCTTTATATATTCGTAAAATGAAATATTCTTTAACGTTCCAATATGATTCAAATGTTTGGCAAGACATATTCTCTTGTCCTTATCTTCCGCAATACAATCCATCACACGTTTTCGCTCTTCCAACTGCTGGTCTGATATAATTGGTTTATGCAAAACATAATAAAGATATTCTTCACCAAGAGCACTAAAACATGTATTAATTCGTTGGTATAACGTTTCCATGTCCAAATCATTCCATGTTATTTCATCAATATCAGCATTCTCATCCTTTCTACTTTCATAGAACGACATAAGAGTCTTTCTCTTTGACTCATTCATTCCCTCTTGGGAATAACTTCCCCATTGCTTCTCAATACGCCTCCGAATATCCTTTTTTAGACTCCAGCTGTCATAACATGCCTTTATCACAAATAATATCACTCCTACAATGATTACCACCAGTACTTTCATACGAATCCTCCATATATACACAGTTCTAAATAGTCAGAAAGGAGACAGCCTGACAGACTGTCTCCTGCTCTTTTCCCAAAATCTATTTAATTCATAACACGTCCGATTTTTACTGGTGAGCGATAATATGCATTTGAAATTTTAATTCCATCACTTGGGTTACTTGCATGAATAACCATTCCGCTTCCAATATACATCGCCACATGATTTACCCGGCTTCCGTTACTATAGAAAAACAAGTCTCCTGGCTTTGGATCAGAAACTGCTCTTGTTGCCCCACACTGCGATGCTGCCGTCCGTGGCAGTGAATAACCAAAGTGACGGTATACACTTAAAGTAAATCCTGAACAGTCTGTTCCACTTGTCAAACTTGTTCCTCCCCATACATACCGATTTCCTAAAAATTGCTTGGCATACTCTACTACATTTGCCTGAGAAGATGAAATACCGGCACTGGCATCTGCCACCATATCTCCAATCTTTACAGCCCGTTTCAAGGAATACTGTTGGGTAATATATTCTTTTGCCACAAAAGCATACTCATTATCAACCTTGATACAAATCCAATTGTCAAGATCCTTACAGATTTCATCAATACCTCCCGCTTTTTTTACACGCTTGCCTGAAATCTTTTCTTTCTTTATAATCTTCTCTACAAAAGCTTGGGTTAATTTTTCTTTCCGTATCTCAAACTCCTCTGCCTCTGCAACGACAGAATAAATATGAGCTTTTGTCGTTGGCAGCTGACGAACCTTTAACGCCGGTGTATCAATCACAGCTACATTCCGTCCTACTTTTGTAGCAAGCTGCTCTGCCTTTTTATCAAAGACCATATAACTCGCCTTCACCCAACCATTTACCTTACCGGAAACAATCTTAGCCCAGCCTTTACGGATTTTATACACGTGGCATCCAGCGTTCTTTGTCAATTTACCAACCACCTTAGAACTTTCGGATGGTTTCTTTCTTACATTCAAATACGTATCTACTTTATTGGCAATTCCTAATCGGTCATAATTTAAATTTAACACAACATGTTCCGGCTCTTTTGTTTTCTCCGGTTTCTTTTCCTCATCTGGTGCTTCTGTCACAACCGGAGCAGGTGTAGCTGTATTCACAACGCGAACCGCATCACCACTGACTGCATTTTCTGCATATTCATCTAAAACAAGTTCCCCACCTGCCATATGTTCTTCAGATGCAACCATAGACGAATGTACAGGCAGCGCAACAAGACAAACGACAAGTGCTGCCGCTGCACCAATTCCTATGAAACGAATAATTTTTTTGTTCATTATATAGCTCCTCTCACAAAGATATACCTTTGTCTTTATCTCAATTGTTAATTTTATTACAAAAATGTTACAAAACCATATTCATTATAGCAATGACGGCTTATACTGTCAAGTTTTTCTATATTTTTTTCATTTAATTGGTTATCTCATAGGTTAAATGATAATGCATACTAACCCGCCATTGCTATCATTAACCACCTTTTGAATCGTATCCTGCAGTTTTAACTGGCTTTCTTCTCCCAGTCTGTTTACTTTTGCCTGAATACCATCATCGACAAGTTCACGAATTGTTTTACCAAAAATATTTGTATCAAATATACCATCTGCGTTTTCTTTTGCATTCTCTTCAATATAATGAATTAAATCATTTGCCTGATCCTCATTACCTACAATTGGTGCAATTTCCGTTTCGATATTTGCCTGAATTAAATGAATCGATGGGCATACTGCTTTAATCTTCACACCAAATTTATTTCCATGTTTCATCAACTCCGGATTTTCAATCTGTATTTCTTCCTTAGTTGGCGTTACAATACCATACCCTTTTCCCTTTAATTGTTTACATGCTACATCTAGTTTTTCATATTCTGTTCGTTTTGAAGCCAGTTCTCTCATTGTGGCAATTAAATCATATTCTCCACTAATCGGAATTCCAATCAGGTCACTTAATACCTGATAATAGTAAGTTTCTTCAAATTCAATATACAGGTTTACAACACCATCTGCCATCTCCCTGCTGTCAATCCGGTATTTCTTTATGTATTGTGATGCCTGCGGAAAATTTTCTGGTATAACATCTTTCATAAAATGTAATTTTTTTAAAAGTTCTTTCACTTGTTTTACAACTTCCTTTTTTAGCCAATGCTCTCCCGGAAGAAACTCAACCCACTTAGGAATTTCAAAATTAATACGTGAAATTGGAAAATCTGATAAAATTGTTTCCATCATTACATCAATATCCTTTCTTGTTAGATTCTGACAGTTTACCGGCATTGCAGATGCCTGATACTTCTGCATAAGTTCAGATGTCAGCTGCTTTACACTTTTTTGTTCCGGATCTGCACTATTAATTAATATCAAAAATGGCTTTCCGATTTTTTTACATTCAGCTACCGTTCTTTCCTCTGCATTTACATACTGTTCTCTCTTTAATTCGCCAAAGCTTCCGTCTGTAGTAATGATAATTCCTATGTTTGAGTGTTCACGTATTACTTTTTCTGTCCCGATTTCAGCCGCCTGAGTAAAAGGAATTGCCTCTTCCTGCCAAGGCGTATGAACCATTCTCTCCTTTTCTTCCTCCATGTGCCCGGATGCCCCTTCTACCATAAAACCAACGCAGTCAATCAAACGCACTCTTCCAACTGCGTCCTCACCAAAACGAATTTTAGCTGCGTCCTTCGGTACAAATTTAGGTTCCGTTGTCATAATCGTCTTGCCAGCTGATGACTGCGGCAATTCATCAATGGCTCTTTCCTTACTATGTACATCATCCATTTGTGGAAGAACCATCAAATCCATAAATTTTTTTATAAAGGTTGACTTTCCGGTTCGCACCGGTCCGACAATTCCCAGATAGATTTCACCACCCGTCCTTTTATAAATATCTTCATATACATTATATTTGTCCATAAGAATACCCCTTTCACAAGTCATAGCATAAACTGCTCTTACCATTAACTTATGTCAGGGGTTTCATGTTTATTCTTCTTTTTTATTCCCACAAAAGGATATTACTCCTGTTCGCTTTCCTCTGCAACAATTTTAATCTTCTGATTTTCCAGCTCATTGATTGCTACAGAAAGCGGCTTTGGGCAATTTTCATCTACAAGAGGTTTCGAGCCGCCAATTAACTGACGTGCACGCTTTGCAGTTGCCAGTACAATAGAATACCGGCTATTAACAATCGGTTCCTCTCCCTGTTCTACCTCGCTGTTTACTACTTTCATTAAATCTGTGTAAGACGGATGCAACATAATATAAAATCTCCTTTCGATATTTGCTAACTAATTTGGTATCCCAAAGCGATCCAGTGGCCAGATACGGAAAATACATGTACCTACTATCATATCCCTTTTAATCGGACCTAAATCTGCTGCTCGGCTATCCTCACTGACTTCACGGTTATCACCCAAAACAAAAAATTCATCCTCTCCTAAAGTCAGCGGCTCTGATGCCGTCATATTATCCATTTCATCCATTGCCATTTTCGCATATTCATCTTCAATCTTCTCACCATTAATTAGTATATCATTTCCTTTAATCTGAATCGTTTCACCCGGCAGCCCAAAGACACGTTTTACAAAGTAACTGTCACCTCGTTTCACATTTGCCGGCGGATCGAATACTATAATATCATATCTATCCGGATCTGTAAAATGTTTTGATACTTTTTCTACAAGAAGGCTTTCTCCATCTTGTAAATTATCCTGCATCGACTCGCCATCTACAACCGTTCGCTGAATTACATAGCGCGGAACTACAAATACACACAAAACGATTAATACCGCATAGATAATCAATTCAACCCATATTCTTCCTTTTTTTTCCTCTGCCATATTCTTTTTATCCTTTCTTTTTATGATATAGGAAAGTTCATATTTACAATACGCTTGCTAACAGCAAACCTGCCAGAAATCTGCTATTACTGATTTCTTTTAGGGAATTCCGATTTTACTGACTGGCCAAATTCGAAAAATTGCTTTCCCGGCAATGGACTCCTTTTTAATTGGCCCAAGATTAGGAGAACGGCTGTCTAAACTGATTCCTCTGTTGTCACCCAAAACAAAAAATTCATCTTCTTTTAACGTAATCGGTTCAGCAGCAATCCCTGATTCAACGGTTTCTCCTTTCGCGTAAGAATCATCAATTGCCTTCCCATTAATCAATATTTTACGATCTTTTATTTGAACTGTCTCACCTGGCAGACCAATCACACGTTTTACATATAATTCATCATC
>CATZVV010000145.1 GCA_958425285.1 uncultured Lachnoclostridium sp.
ATTTTTATTCAAAAAACATCTACTTATTTATTTTTACTCTTTTGATGCTGCTGCATTTTCCATAAACCTTTTTCCCACTGATACGCTTATATGCCCTCACACGTATATAGTATAATTTCCCATACTTCAGTTTCCTAATTGTGACTTTTGGCTTTGAACAATATACTCTCTTCGCCTTCTTAAAGTTCTTTTTCAAACCATAAGAAATTTCATATCCGTCTACACGGTTCATCTTCTTCCATGTAATTTTTACCATTTTCCTTTTCACATTTTTAACTGTCTTTATTTTTACTTTAGCCGGTTTTTCTGTTTTTACTACATCTGTAGTACTCCGTTCTTTGTTTTCAACAGGAATTATCATCTGTTCCGGTGTCTGCTCCGGTTTCGGGGAACTCATTTCACTTTCTTTGTGATAGTTAGCACATATGGAAACCTCGCCAGCCGGAATCGTAACTGTTGTACTTTGAGCAGTAGTACTTTGGAACTCAACTCCATCTGAACCGGTCCAGCCACTAAAACGATACCCTTCCACTTCATTGGCTTTTAATTCTAAAGGGCAATTACTAAAATATTTCCCTTGAAAAGATCCACCTGAGAAATCGTGTTTGATTGAATTTATCTGAATCAAATTTTGTTCCCGGCAATTTGATAAGATTGTAACCTCCGACGCTTCCTTTAGGTTATAATGCTTCTTCATCAACTTTGGCAAGTAATTATACCGATTGACATAAAACTCCCGCATCTCTTCATAAGCTTTCGTATAATAATTTTGTATCGGATCATCCGGCTTAGTCTTCGATGCATGTATGCCAAAGCGCTCATAATAGCCACTCATTAGCGGCTTAAAGCACTGATTATACTCATCCAGTTTCTTTAATGCTATTTCTGGTTTAAAATTCACATTATACAAATCCATCATTGTATTAATAAGCAGATTTTTAAATTCTTCATTTTGAATCAAATTGAGATAAACATCATCATCAATACGGGTTCCGTTACCGGATACAACCTCGTTTCCATCTGCATCAATCCCTTCCAATTTGTAGCTGATATTATCCCATGTATATGGCAGGCAATATTGTCCCATCCGGTTTCTTATCGGATTTCCTTCTGCATCCTTTAAATTATCTGTAATGTCACTCCGGCTTGTTCCCAGAGTAGCATCTAAATCACACATCATATACTTCCATTTTGAAAGTCCGTAATAAGTGATTCCGGTACTGCTATCTTTCCTTTCCCATACAATCTTTGATTCATCGGATGGTTTTTCCTTTGTTACAGTACACCACAAGGCAGAATTTCCAAAATTCGGCTCCCAATCTGCATTGGCATAGAAAATTTCCGTACAATACATATCTGCTAAGCTTTGAATATCTACAAGCTGTTTTACCATTTTATAATTTCCTGCCTGATCTGTCTGCCAGCTCTCATTTCCGATATTTCCACCACACCCAATATACCAGATATAGTGATTCAATAAATTTTTTGCCTCCGTGTCAGTAATATTTTCTTCGTCATATTCCTCCACTTCTCCATCCTTTATCATAACAACCTGTTTCTTTTTTACACTATAATTATTGGCAATATAGGCATCATCAAATCGCTCGCGGAAATTATAAGGTCCCCAGTACTCACCATCCAGGAATAAAACACACGGTCTTGCGTCTTGAATTGCAAAATTGCGGCTATTTACAAGTTACTGAAGCCACGCATCATTAAACTTTACATCCTGTGTGTTCTGTCCTCCTGATAGAAGTACCAATTTCTTATAACTGCTGCATAAAGTCGTCTCATCCCCTTCATAGGTATCTCCCGGAAACAAATCATACTTAAAATTTTTCCTTGTTTCTCCCTGCACCCCTTCTCTGGCATACAGATTCAATGCCTTCTGCGCTAAAACCCTCGTTGTATTCCCATGTATGCGTATGCCAATTTCCTGAGAAAGTCCTAATTGATATGTTCCATCCTGAATCTCAAATATGTCCATATGAGCCTCTCGCTCCCATTCTTTTCCCTTTTGCATAAAGTTTGCGGTCTTTTCCATCGGGGTCGTATCGGAAAGACTCTGAACATACTTTTGATACGTGTCACCAAGAACATAAATCCCTTTCGCTGTATCAAAAAGATTATCCGGCTCTGTTACAATCGATACAATCAATGCCTGATTATATCTTTCCATATCGTTGCCAATGAAATATGTTTTTGTAACAATATTACTTTTTGTACCATCCGGTGCGATTGCTGCTGCACGGATTACCATACACTTATCTACTAAAATCCCCTGACTTCCCGGCGTATAACAAAGAGAGGTGCCGGAAGATGCCGGATACACAATATCTGTCTTTTCTGTATTTTTATTCTTATCCTGACTACAATTTTTTACCTCTATCGCCTCGCCAGCCTTCTGCTTAAAATCAGTTACATCCGGCTCGCTTCCGTCTGTTGTGTAATAAATGACTGCCTCTTCTGATGCAGAGGTAATTTTTAGTTCAAACGACTCCTTCTGCCAACCGCTCTCCTCACTAAATACCGGCTCAGCAGGCTTAGAAGCCGCCGTACAAATCCCGGACAGCATAAATATACTAACTGCAATGCCGGTTACTGCCATCATAAAACATATCTTTTTTCTCATATTGTCCTCCATTTATCCATAATCTTCTATCATCAAATCTATGGATTAAACTCAAATTCTCTGTAAAGATGTTAACACAACGTCTCCATTCTGGCAATTCATCTGCCTGAAGAAAATTTAAGAGGCTGCCACAATGACAGCCTCTACACTGAGAGTATTCATTCAATAAACTTATTTTCTAATTTTAATTTTTCGCACAGAGCTATATGAGCCATATACCTTCTTACCCTTGTGATTGAGCTTATAAGCCCGCGCTTTTATATAATATGTCCTTCCCCTTTTTAATTTTTTGACCGTAAAAGAGGTTTTCTTTGTTAAAAACTTTTTCTTTACTTGATTAAATTTCTTATTTTGCGCATACAAAACTTCATATCCGACAGCACCTTTTACCTTGCGAATTTTTACTTTGATCTGTCTTGCCTTACCTTTTTTCAACGACTTAATCTTTGCCTTCCCAACTGTTACTCTTGCCATTGAAGCGGGCTTTTCTGATGGTGAAACAACCGGAGATTCAGAGACACTGTCTATCGGTTTTGCAGATGCAGCGGGTGACGGTGATGGGCTTGATGTGGGTGGTGTAACCGTCTGATTAGAAACCACAATCTGACAAACAGCCTGCCGGTTGCTTCCATCTTTAGACCTTGCAAAAATCGAAGTATTTCCCTGGGAAAGAGCAGTTACCTTTCCTGTCTCATCTACAGAGGCTACCTTTTCATTTGAAGAAATCCATAACACATCTTTTAATTCTGCATGATCCGGTGTAACTATTGCATTTAACACCTCTATCTGACCTACTATCATTTCTAAAGTTTCTTTATTCAATGTGATTGTTTCTATTGCAGTAAAGTTCCGATTAAAATTCCACCAGTTAATATTAAGCGAACCGGTAAACACGAGATAAACATCATGCACCCCTGTCGCTTCACTGATGTCACAACTTTTGGTAACATAATTCTGCCATCCATCCGTGCTTTCAATGTCAATAGAACCAATCATCGTTCCATCCGTACGATCCAGATGTATTTCAATCTTTCCTCCGCCATAAATAGACGCTATTCTTGCATCAAAAGATTTTGCTCCCAAGCTAAAATCAACTGATGTATACTTCAGCCAATCCCCATTCTCGATATAACCCACATTTTTCGTACCATCTTCATCCGAAGAATCTTCAACCTGAACTCCTGACATATCGCTGAAATCCTCTGCCTGAACACGATCATATGGGTTCAGATTCACAACCATGACTAAAAGGCTTTCTGTAACAGGAGCTCCCATTGCTCCCTGATAATCAATCGAAATAGTTGCGATTCCCACTTTTTTAGCTTCCAGTACCCCTGCTTCTGCATTGGCAATTTCTTCATCAGAACTCAAATAGGAAGCCAATTCTGTCACATCCTCAATGTGCCCATCTTCATACTCTGCCTGAACAGTAAAACCAAGTGACTTTCCGCTATTTAATGTTACCGATGTGGAATCCAACCTTAACCGTTTGACCGTTAATTCGGCATCCAGACTCTTAATAAGTAAATTCAAGATGTTTTCTTTTCCACCATAACGCACGGTAAGATTAATATCTGCCTTCACTCCGTAACCATTGGCTGTCACTTTTCCATCGGCAACGGTTACAATGTCTTTCTCATCAGCCGTAATTTCTGCCTGACTTGTGACATCCTCTGCACTTCCGTCTGAATAAATTGCCATCACTTTCATCTGGGCAGTATTATACCCTTCCGTCTTATCAAGCTTAAACATATCAATAGATGTCTGAAGCGCAACCAGTTCACGGGCAGATGTTTTTTGGGTAAATTTCCAGTAATCAAAATTGAAAATTTCGTCCTTCTGTTCTCCCCTAAACACCATGTATACATCATGTACACCCTTTGCATTTGTTACATTTGTTGTAATCTCTTTATAAGTATCCCAGCCACCTGTATAGGATACAGGGAGCGTACCAATCAGAGTTCCATCTTTACTGTCCAGATGGAGCTCAATCGTGCCTCCCTGACGGAAATTTACTTTTGCCCCACAGGCAACACTGGCCGTAAATACAGCTGCTCCTTCCGAGCCAAAATCCACATCCTTAACCTTTAAGTTATCTCCATTTCCAATAGCACACAGATTGATGCCGCCTTGTGGACATGTTTCCGATTCCAGACCATTTCCCCATGCCAAAGTTTCTGCCTCTGTCCTTACATAAGGATTCAGATTTTCAAGTGCACTGACACCTTCGTCCGTAAATGGAATTTCCGGAAATGTTCCATCCGCGTTGTACGTAAATTCTTCTACTGCCACAGAACGGGTAAAACCACCGCCTCCCGGTAATTTCCCTGTATGATAAAACAAATAAGAATGCCCTTTATAATCTGCGATACCGGGATGATTGGTAAAGCTCCCGCTTCCTTTTCCATTATAAGAGCTATTCATTATCATCCCCCGGTAAGTCCAAGGACCCATTGGACTGGTACTTGTCGAGTAATCAAGCCTCTCCGGAATTCCGTTACCGGCAAATACCATGTAATATAAATCACCCCGTTTGTAAAACCATGGACCTTCCTCATATAACGTCGGCCTACGATCGGGGCTATTTGACACGCCGAACTGTGCCTGCATATCCTGAATGTGTTCTTCGGAAAGATTGTCTCCTGTCAAAGTCCATTCTTTTATTTCCCCGTCGGTCTCAATCATATTATCTTTTAACTTAACGCACCGAAGATCCGGATTGCCCCAATATAAATAAGCCTGTCCATCGTCATCAACAAATGCGGTCGGATCAATATTACCCCATCCACCCTTTATCAATGGCTTGCCGATTGGATCTGTAA
>CATZVV010000146.1 GCA_958425285.1 uncultured Lachnoclostridium sp.
GATAATAATAAAAATTACACAGCATACATATATTCTGCAAATGATGAAGGAAAACTTACCGTTAATACGAAAACAGTTACATCAGCAGAAGATATGGAGATTGCACTGAAGGAGTTTGATGGTGTTGCAATTCACATTGTAGAAGAATAAGCCCCGATATATTAATGGTTTGTTCTATAATCAGATGGAGAAAATCCAAGCCTTTTCCTAAATACTTTAGAAAAATAGTTGCCACTGCCAAAACCGCAGATGGCGGCTATTTTTTCGATTTCAAGATCTGTTGTTGCGAGTAAATTCATAGAGTGTTCAAGTCTTATATTTGTTAGATACTTTATTGGACTTATTCCAGTACTTATACGGAATTGTCTTGAAAAATGTGACTGAGTTATATTCAGTGATTCACATAACTCTGACAGTGAAATATCGGATGAATAATTCGAGTTCATCCATGTAATTGCCTTTTCAATATTTTCATAATAAGCATGTGGAGAAGATATTTCCCGCAGTAAATTAGTAAGCAGTGTGTATATAAAATTACCTGCCTGAAAACGTTTGTATTTCATACCATGCTCTAATTTATTATATTCGGCAAATAGAAGTTGCAATGAAGAATTATCTATTGGCAGTGTAAATACATTACCTGTTACATTTACGATTTCCTTATAAAATTGTTTTGCCACATATCCACCGAAATGTATATATATATACTCCCAATGATCGCTACCTTCTGGCAGGCTGTAAATACAATTATTTGGAATCTCTGTGATAAATCCCATATTTTTTTCAAGTAGGATTTTTTCATCTTTGGTTTTATATTCCCCATGACCGGAAATTGTATATTGAAGAATATAACCATCATAATTCAGCCTGTTTTTATTATCAAAATAATAGATTTCATTATGTCTGTTTTCAACACCTATATCATAAAAAATTAAAGGCAGCGGTGAAATTCCATCCTGATTGATAAAATTGTAAAATCCATAGTTCATATTTGTATACAACTCATTATATTGATATATTCATTATTCGTCACTTTTGAAACATTGAGCTCCGCAGTTGACTTATTAATGATACCATATAAACAGTTCTTAGTGGCAGATATTTTTAACATTGCTAAGATAAACTTGATATTACCATTGAGGTATGCGACAGTTAAAATGCTGTCATCACGTATTCACGAAGGTTATGTTTGCTGGTAGAAAATAGATTGGACCAATTGTTTTAATCAGAAGCAGTTTTGGGTATACTTTCATTGAGGTGGTTAACAATGAGTGAACAAAAGCCTGACAAAAAAGAGCAGGAACAAATAACTGAACAAAGATTTTTAAATCAATTTAATTCCGTCACGAAAAAGGTAAAGCCGGAAAATCAAAACCAGGAGCATAACGTTAGAAAAGAAGGAATAAATCCCATTAATCAAAAGAGATAGAAACAGTATCTTTTTACTTTACCTTGTCAGGAAGATATACTGGTATAAAGAACCGTTACAGAAGGAGAAAAGTTAAAATGAAGAAATTAAGTTCTATTTTAATTTTTATGATGGTTCTCATGCTGGGAATTGCAGGTTGTGGAGAAGATGAAAAGACGCAGGATTCTGCAACGGAAGGAAATCTGAGCGGGAAACACCATATAGAGATTCAGGTGAAGGATTATGGTACAATAAAAGCAGAGTTAGATGCAGATGTAGCACCAATTACGGTAACTAATTTTGTGAATCTGGCAAAAGAAGGATTTTATGATGGTTTAACCTTTCACCGGATTATTTCCGGTTTTATGATCCAAGGCGGGGATCCGAAAGGTGACGGAACCGGTGGATCAGAGAAAAATATTAAGGGTGAATTTTCCGAAAATGGAGTCGAAAATAAGATTTCCCATGTTCGAGGAACAATTTCAATGGCACGTTCGCAGGAGAATGATAGTGCAAGTTCTCAATTCTTTATTATGCATGAGGATGGCACATATTTGGATGGACAATATGCAGGCTTTGGAAAAGTTACAGAAGGGATGGATATTGTAGATAAAATTTGTGAGGTGACATCGGTAGTTGACAGTAATGGAACAGTGGAAAAAGAAAACCAACCAGTAATCGAGACAATTAAAATCGTAGATTAATAGTATGAAAAATAAGGCCGATGCGCTTATTTTTTCATACGGTTTGTGTAACTCCGGAATGGGGATTAAAATAAAGAGACAGAATTTCATTTAGAATTCTGCCTCTTTATTTTATGGTTATAGGAAAGAGCAAGTTTACATCAAGTTTGCCTGAGGCAAACTTGCAAGTGGCGCGCTATTCAGTCGCCACTTTTCTATAGCGCAGTACATTCCAGGAGTGTGGTGCCAAAGCGGATAATTGATTGCAAGACTGTGCTTTGATTTTGTCAGGTTCATCGGGAGAATTCGTTGCTTTCAAATCTTCATGATTTAATGTAATCTGTTCAATAAATTCATAATCGTCAAAATCTGAAAGAATCATTGACAAATCCACTGATTCATCCAGCGAACGGTTGACTGCAAAAATGGTAAGTTCGCCCTTATCTTCATTATATACGGCACTTGTATCCACATATGGTACCGCTTTAAAATCATTGGTATCATAAGTGCCGCAATCACATTGAACGTTCAGAGCAGTGCCGCGACCATAAGTAGCAGCATGCATGAATGGATAGAAAATGGTTTGCAGCCAGAGCTTGCTGCCGTTTACTGTCATGATTGGCGCAATAACATTAACAAGTTGTGCAAGGCAGGCAATTTTTACACGGTCAGAGTTATTAATTAATGTATTGAGCAGGCATCCGACAACAAGAGCATCTTCCATATTATAAATATCCTCCAGTTGAGGTGGGGCGATAGACCAACGAGGAATCTGTTTGTCCTGTTCATTGGAGTGGAACCATACATTCCATTCATCAAAGGATAAGTGAATTTGCTTTTCAGAGCCCTTTTCTTTTTGAATCTTGTCACAGATTTTTGTTACTGTCTTAATAAATGAATCCATGCCCAGATTGCATGCCAGATAATTTGGCGTATTATTGTCACGGTTGCCATAATAGCTGTGTAACGAAATGTAATCAATATGTTCATAGCATTCCCGGAGAACGGTTTCTTCCCATGTTCCGAAGGTTGGCATCCCGGCATGTGAACTTCCACAGGCAACTAATTCAATGGATGGATCAGTCCATTTCATGATTTTAGCTGCTTCACATGCAGTACGGGCATATTCTTCTGCGGTTTTGTGGCAAATCTGCCATTCTCCATCCATTTCATTGCCCAGACACCATGTTTTAATTGCAAATGGTTTTTCAAATCCGTTTTTACGGCGCATATCTGCATAATAGGTATCTGTATCCAGGTTGCAGTATTCTACGAGGTTCCCTGCTTCAGCAGGACCACGTGTACCCAGGTTTACAGCCATCATAATATCAGTATCGGCACGTTTTGCCCATTCTTGAAATTCGTCTAAGCCAATTTCATTGGTTTCAACGGTACCCCAGGCAAGTTCTAGTCTGCGAGGCCGTTTGGATTTATCGCCGACACCATCTTCCCAGTTATAACCTGAAACAAAGTTTCCCCCTGGATAACGTACCATCGGTACATGTAAATTCCGCACAGCCTCCAGTACATCCTGACGAAATCCCATATCATCAGCTGTTGAGTGCTCTGGTTCATAGACGCCCCCGTAAACAGCACGTCCTAAATGCTCGATAAAGGAACTATAGAGACGGTCATCAATCTTACTAACTATTTTATCTTTTTCAATCTGAATTTTTGCTTTCATAAGTTTTCCCTTTCTAAGATTAAGTATGTATAGGCTTGAGTTTAAATTATGTAAATGCCCAAGTCAACTTCTTATTCTGCAAAAAAACTAACATTTTGTGCAAAACAAAAAGGCTTGCAATCGAATCTGTACATCAGTATAATGAGAGAAAGAAAATAGCAGCAAAAACATGTTATGCATATGTATTCGCTGACGTTTTGGAATGGAGGAATCGTATGGCATATTTTCCGATTTTTACCCAGATGGAGAATCGTTTGTGTTTAGTTGTGGGAGGCGGACGGATTGCACTCAGGAAAGTTTGCGTATTTCAGGAGTTTGGTGCTAAGGTGACGGTAGTAGCTCCCAATATCATAGATATGATAAAAGCACTTCCCGGTGTTTCCTGTATTGAAAGAAAGTTTGAACCGGAGGATGTCAATGAAAAGGAGCTGGTTGTAGCAGCGACCGGGGACATCATGTTAAACCATTATATCAGTCAGGTGTGCCGGAGGAAAAAAGTTCTCGTTAATGCAGTCGACCAGATAGAGGATTGTGATTTTATATTCCCGGCATATATTAAACAAGGGGAAGTAGTAGCTGCCTTTTCAAGTGGAGGGCAAAGCCCTGTTATTACCCAATATCTGAAGGGGCAGGCTGAGCATGTGGTAACAGGCTATTTGGGTCAGCTGGCTGCCTGTCTTGGTGCCTTGCGTGAGGAAGTAAAAGAGCGTGTAAGAACGGAAAAGGAACGAAAAATGATATATCAGGAAATATTAAGAATGGGATTGGAGCAAGAATGTATTCCGGATGAAATACAGTTAGAAGCGGTTATAAAAAAATATGAAAGGAAATGATGACTTTGGAACGGACAAGACGTCTACGGATAAATGAAACATTAAGGAGCATGGTGAGAGAAGAAACTCTTCGGGTAGAAGAATTAATCTATCCAATCTTTGTAATAGAGGGGAAAAATATTTGCAATCCGGTGCAGTCCATGCCGGGAATTAAGCAATATTCCATTGATTGTTTAGCGGAAGAATTGGATAGGGTTGTTTCACTTGGCATTCGTGCTATATTGCTTTTTGGAATCCCAGAGCATAAAGATGAAACCGGAAGTGGTGCATATAATGAAAATGGAGTTATACCACAGGCAATTCATTATATTAAGGAACGATACGAGCTGCTTATCATTGCCGATGTTTGTTTGTGTGAGTATACATCACATGGACATTGTGGTCTCATCAGGAATGGAGAAATTCTCAATGATGAAACTCTCCCTTTATTAGCAAAAGCGGCAGTTAACTATGCAAAAGCAGGGGCTGATATTATTGCGCCTAGTGATATGATGGATAAGCGTGTAGCAGTACTCCGAAAGGAATTGGATAAAAGTGGATTTCTAAATACACCAATTATGTCTTATAGCGCAAAGTTTGCCTCTGGTTATTATGGTCCATTTCGGGATGCAGCTCATTCAGCTCCGGAGTTTGGCGACCGCAAGACCTATCAAATGGATCCGGCAAATGGACAGGAGGCACTGCGTGAGGTGGAGCAGGATATACGAGAAGGAGCTGATTTGATTATTGCAAAGCCGGCATTAGCTTATATGGATATAATAAAAGAAGTTTCTTTCACATTTA
>CATZVV010000147.1 GCA_958425285.1 uncultured Lachnoclostridium sp.
TTAATTGTCTTGCCTCCGGTATGTGCAATTCAGAAATTGCTTTCCGGCGTGTATGTTGGGGTGCACCTGTATATATCATAAATGTATTTGAACCATAGGAGAGGGCTTCTTTAACAGAGCCAAGCAGCATATCTTTGCCACTCATACTGACGTGAGAGCCAATTATCATAAAGAGAAGATTCCTTTCTTTGTTGGAAATAAAAATTTAATGATTTTGATAGTAGGTTTGTAACAATTACAGGGTATCATAAATCAGTATATGATGTCAAAGTTTATTCGTGGGTAGCGAAGGACCAATACCCGCATTAACAGGAAGGAGACAACAAGTGAAAAAAATAAGAGTATTGGCAATGCTGATTTTAATCGCAGTAGGAATTAATGGTATACCAGAGAGCAGCCTGGCAGTATCCCAAAACAGCTATGGGAAGAATGCAGCAAACGTCTGGAATTGGGGAGGCTATTATTCAAAAGGTTGTTATACAGGGGGAAACACATTTTACTATAATATTTATAATAAGCTATATAAGATGAATCTTAAAACAGCAAAGAAACAACTGGTTTATACATACAAGGATGCATTTTCTATTAATAGTATTCAGTATTATAAGAAAAGGTTATACATTGTAATTGATAAATATATGGGAACGGGTGGCTCTTATCCGTATATTACAAGACTGAATGAGAACGGAACTGGTATGAAGATGCTGGATGTAGGTGACAGTGTTACCATTGAGGGTGGTAAGATTTATTACATTAAGCAAACAGAATTGGATGATTTTGAGACGTTTGATCCGGTAGGGGTCTATTCGATGAAGCCAGACGGCAGCAGTAAAAAATGTCTGATTAAGAATGATATTGTTACTGATGTGGTTTGCGATGGAAAGGTAATCACCTATCGTGATTTATATGGTACATTCCGGACAAATCTAAAGGGAAAAAACAAAAAGCAGATTGGAACAGTAGAGCAAAATGTTGTTGGTATTTATAAAAATGTATTTTACTATTTAGAAAATGCAGGAGAACAGGGAGATAATTTGTTTCAGAAAAATCTGACGACAAACAAGGTTACAAAGCTGGAATCAAATGTAGATAGCAGCCTGGCAAAATTGGACTCACTTACTGGGAAATTATATTTTGGGAAATTTGTTTCTTCCGGGGTGAAGGATACGATATACCAAAGAGATTTGAAAACAGGCACGAAAAAAGTTGTTTTATCTATGAAAAATATTTATAGTATTAGTTTGTTTGGCAACTATATTACGTATGCACAGGGACAATCCGATTATAATACGATTTCAAGAATTATGAAGTTTTCAACAAAAAAGAAAATACGAATGGGAAAATATTTTGTATCATAAGTCAATGATAGAATATAAGGGTATCGCTTTCAACCGGGGCGGTACCCTTTTTCTTTTTAAATGCGGTCAAAAAACATATTACGGAACTGTTTTGGTGTACAGCCTTCATAGCGTTTAAAGGTTGCACCAAAATAACTTTGATCATGAAATCCGATTTCTGATGCAATCTCCTTAATTTTTTTATCCGGGTATTCAATTAATTGTTTCTTGGCTTCGTTAATTTTATAGCGGATAACATAGGTAAGCGGACTTTCGCCATAAGCAGCATGAAAAATCCGGCAAAGATAGGATTCCGAAACCCTTATGCATCCGGCAAGCTCGCATAAAGAAATATCTTCACGAAAGTGTGTATCAATATATTTAGTAACGTCTTCTACTTTTTTAGAAGTAATATCAGTCGGAGAGGTGCATGGATATTGTATCTGAGATTTTATATTTACTAGAAAATGGTATAGGACACCGGAAATCTCTACAACTTCCGTTGGGTAATTACGTGAAATGATGTTTTTAATATCATTGATACAACGAAAATATGTAGAGGGATTTGTGAGGTGAAAAACATCATAACATTTTATACCAACAGCTTGAATAAGTGCCTCTACATTTGCCCCTGAAAATAAAATCCAATGTAAACACCATGGCTCTGCTGTGGGATAATACATATGAGGAACATGGGCAGAAAAAAAGAAGAATGTACCAGGTTCAATTTTGTATTCCTTATTGTCTGCAACAAATATTCCGCTTCCTTTTTCACAATAAGCAAGCTGGTAATAAGGAAAATCCTTTTCTCTTGTACGCCATTGCTGATGGTCGTCGGTTCCCATTCCGGCTACATAGACAGGAAGGAGAATATCCTTTTCCGTTAAAATAGCAAAATAGTGTCCCATTGAAGTCACCTCCGGTTCAATATACTTATATTTTATCAAATATTTAAGATTGAATCAATAGGAGCCTGGACGTTATTATAAAGCTAGGTATAGGGATGCTGTTATTTGAGAATGGAGGTATGGTATGAAATTTAAATTAAAAGGAAAGAGGTTTTTTGCAATGTGTTTAGCACTTATACTTGGGATGACGTCAATTTCATTTCCGGAATGTAAAAGGGAAACTGAGGCTGCATCAAAGACCACATATGTAAGTGCAACAGCGAATCGAGAACAGATAAACTTTAACCGTGATTGGAAATTTATACGTCAGGATGTAGAGGGGGCTGAGGCATCTGATTTTGATGATTCCAGTTGGGTTCCAATTGGACTGCCGCATAATTTTAGTATTCCTTATGCAATGCAGACGACTTATTATGTCGGGTATGGCTGGTACAGAAAAACATTTGAGGTGCCTGACGACTGGAGTAAAAAGCGGGTTGAACTTGAGTTTGAGGGCGTGTTTCAGGTTGCAGAGGTGTATGTGAATGGAGAAGATGTTGGTACGCACGAAGGCGGTTACACCGGATTTTCGTATGATATAACGGACTACCTTACAACCGGTTCAAATGTTATTGCTGTTCGTGTTAATAATATATGGCAGCATGACCTTGCCCCACGGGGGGGAGACCATCAGTACACCGGGGGCATTTACCGGGACGTATATCTTAATGTAATGGACGATGTTCATGTAACATGGTATGGAACCTTTGTTACAACACCGGATTTAACAAACCCTGGTTGGGATGAGTCAGCTGAAAATATTGATTTTGATATGTATCCATCAGAAGATAAACTTCGCGAAAATCTGGAAGCAAAGCGTTCTAATGTTGCGGTTCAGACAGAGGTGAAAAATGATTCCGGCTCCACAAAAAGTGTCAGAGTTACACAACAGGTTGTTGATAAAGAGAATCAGGTTCTGGCAGAATTTTCGTCAGAAACAAAGTCAATGGAGGCGGGTGAAACTTATAATTTTAATGCAGTGAGCAATAAAATTGAAAATATTGAGTTATGGAGTCCGGATAATCCATATGTTTATCAAGTTTATACAACCGTATACAGTAATGGGGCGGCGGTTGATACTTATGAATCGCCACTTGGATTTCGTTGGGTGCAGTGGTTGAATGACGGATTTTATCTGAATGGTGAAAAAACACAGCTCTTTGGTGCAAATGCACATCAAGATCATGCAGGCTGGTGTGATGCCGTCAGTGATGAAGGTTTTTATAATGATATATCCATGATAAAGGAAGCGGGAATGAATCTTATCCGTGGTTCACATTACCCACACGATCCGGCTTATGCAACGGCATGCGATGAACAGGGTCTCATGTTTTGGAGCGAATGCTGCTTCTGGGGATACGGCGGAGGCGGTGGAAAAGATGACGATCCGGTTATGGATGCCTCTGACTGGATGAAGGATCCTTATCCGCAAAGTGAAAAGTATGAAGAAGCGTTTGAAGAAAGCTGTATGGATGTGCTTCGGGATATGATACGTATTAACAGAAATCATCCTTCGGTTGTAAATTGGAGTATGGGAAATGAAGTCTTTTTTACAGGATACAAAACACAAAATAAGTGCAAGGCACTTGTAAATAAAATGAGAAATTACTCTCATGAGCTTGATCCAACGAGAAAAGTGGCAATGGGGGGTGTTCAGAGAAGCGATTATGATGATTTATCCATTTGTGATATTGCAGGTTATAATGGAGATGGCGGAAGTCTTTATGATACACGTGATATGCCAAATATTGTGTCTGAATATGGTTCTAAGACAGCAGACCGTCCGGGAGAATTCCGACCATATTACCGCGACATTGAAGTAAAAGGCGATGTATACAATTATACCATTTTCCCATATAGTGCGGGTCTGGTTCTTTGGTGTGCTTTCCATCATGGAACGATTGCCGGAATCGATTTGGCTCGGATGGGAATGATTGACTATTACCGGCTGCCATTAAAAACCTGGTACTGGTACAGACAAAATATGGGTTCCGGAGAGGAACCGGAGTTTTCTAAGTCAGGGACGGCAACCAAAATGAAATTGACGGCTTCTGCGGACACCATTACCAATGATGGAAAAAAGGATGCACAGCTCATTGTGTCAATGATGAATGATGAGGATGAATGGGTAAGTGAAACGAAAGATGTGATATTAACCGTAAAATCCGGTCCCGGTGTTTTCCCTGGTGGAAAGACATTTACATTTACAAAGGATGATTCCATGAGAGACGGAAAGGCAAGTATTGAGTTCCGGTCATATTATTCCGGGGATACAGTTATTGTTGCTTCCGCTGAGGGGCTTCCGGATACAGAAATAACAATTCATACAAAAGATGTGACAGGGGACGAGACGGATTCTGAACCGGAAGGTTTTTATAACGCCAAAAGATGGGCTTCTGCCACAGAAAAAGTGAGTGAACCATCCGCTTACGGGGCTTCTAATCTTGTAACAAACCACCCAATCTTTCCGAGCAGTGGTCTTAACACAAGATTAAATGCGACCGATGAAAATACAAAAACCTCGTGGGTTGCGGATGCAGCAGGTTCCGGTCAGTATTGGATGTTAGACTTGGAAATTGCCCAGAACCTGTATAAAGCAAAACTTTCTTTTGATAAAACTCCATATCCATATACAGTTGAGGTGTCAACGGATGGAGAGGCGTGGACAAAAGTTGCACAGCAGACAAAAGAATCTATATCCACCCGTCCCTCTGAAGAAACGATTGCAGGAACGGTTGCAAGATTTGTTAAAGTTACATTTACGGATGTTCCGGAAAATGAATATGCATTCTTATCAGAAATCGAGCTTTACGGAAATGTAAATTCACAGGTTCCGCAGTATCAGTTGAATGGTACTTATTTGTCAGAATTGGATGCTGAATCTTCTTTTGACGGAACTGTTACAGTTGAAAAGGAGAGCGAAAAAGAATATGAGTTAGATGGCAAATTTACATGGTTTGAGGGAACAGTTCGCATTGATGAAGAAGAAAAAGGCAGTGCAAATGTAAAGATACAGGCAGATGATATGGTTGTGTATGATGCGAATTTGGATGCAGGGGAACAGGATTCCTTTTGCCTGA
>CATZVV010000148.1 GCA_958425285.1 uncultured Lachnoclostridium sp.
GTAATTTTATCTTACATCAGTTTGGAGGTTTACACAAACTTTGGGATACTCCCGCAGCGGTTCCAAATCCAGGATACTCTGCCAAAAGAGGTTCTAATATTTCTTCTCCCAAGTACCTTGATATGACACGAGTACTTACCTCAATAAAATCTAATTTAACTAAATGTGTTCGGATTTTATTGCATATCTTACTAAGCATCACTAATGATTCCTGTTCAAGAATATCTAATTCTTTATTGAGTTGATTGATTTCCTCAAGGAACTCTACACTAACAACATTACCCAAGCACTTTTGCCCTTTACGATCTAATGATACGCTTGCGTATATTCTAACTCTTTTTCCTTTCGTAAACATATCTTTGGAATAATGCCTCTGATTATTCCAAAAGCTTACGTTTACTGACCCGGTTAAATCTTTTAAAGAAATCCCAAAATTATCTCTTTTTCCCCATTTGTCAGAGATGATACCTGTAACACATACAGGATCATTTTCTGAATATTGTAGTAAATCTCTACTTAATATTATCTGATAATCGCCCATTTTTACACCTCAACACACAAAAACAATCTACAATCTTTGTATCAAATTGCATATTGCTTGAATGTCATCATTGCTAGTATAGTAATGTGGTGATATACGAAAAACATATTGAACCCCATTTTTCGGGAAGAATACAGGGCAATCCCAATCACAAACATACGATACAATAAAATTCTCTTTCTCAATTAACTCTTTTACCTTTTTTTCCTGTTTTGGGTCTTTCATATAAAAACCCACTACTCCTGTGCTAGAATTTTCACTTCCAACTAATACTAAATTCGGATTTGAAACGACAAAACTCCTAATATAATTTGCCTTCACACATATTTCTTGTGCTGCAACATCAATACCATAATCCAAATACTCTTGAATAGCATTTGCCAATCCTAAAAGTGAAGCAGTACTTTTTTCCCACAACTCAAATTGCTTAGCATCGTCTCTAACTTTGACATCCACAACTGTACCCAAATCATCAAATACTAAATCTGCAGACGCCAAATCTATCTGTGGCGTATGAATTGGAGCATTTCTGCGCACATACAAAATGCCTGTACCTCTTGGTCCCCTTAACCATTTACGCCCCGCAGTCACATATGCGCAACAATTGATTTTCTGAACATCAACTTTAATTTGTCCGACAGCTTGGCATCCATCTACTACATACGTAGCACCATACTTCTGAGCAAGTATTCCAAGTTCCACAACAGGATTAACAATGGAGCCTTGAGCAGCCACATGGCTGACTGCCAAAATAGTACCACCTGACTGCAAGGCCTGTTCAACATCATCCAAACTAAAATGCCCTTCACTATTACACTGAATAACCTTTATACCACAATGTGTCCTTTTGACAACATCATAGATAGTAAGGAGATTTGTTCCGTATTCGCTTGATAAAGTGACAATTACATCTGATTCCTTAATATCCAAACCATATATAATCAAATTCCAGCCTCGACTTGCACTGTCAATAAAAGCAATTTCTTCTTTTGACTCTGCATTTAGCAAATTTGCTGCAAGCGAATAGAAATTATTCACTGCATCAGACTTTATTGTTGCAGCTTTATATGCACCAACATTCATTTCAAGATTCATATGATCGGTCAAGGTTTTATATGTTCCTTCACTCATAAGCCCGGCACCAGCATTATTAAAATACATATAATCCATCACTATACCTCCAATACATCAATAGCTTTAGCAACTGCTAATCCCAATTCTCGTAATTCCCAAATGGTAGGTTCAGTCCCATCATCAATAATCATGCCCCTAAGTTCCAAATCTCGAACAGCATTTCTTAATTCCATTTCTGGCACACTTACCATTTTTGAAATGTCTGCCGCAGATAGTTCCCCCCCCTCGTTATATATACATCTAATTATTTGGATTTGGACTTTATTTAACCCTTTAATAGAACTATTTAAAACTATCAACCGATTTCGTTCATTCTCATCGTTAGTTTTTATAGCTGATGCCATAATTTCCGTAAATAATTTGTCTAACTCTGGATCAGTAGAAACCAACTGCTGGATCATAGAAATAATAGAATCGGCCCATTCTGGATTATCTAATAACTCATGAAGGATATCCTCATCACATCTTCCTGATTCAATAAATGCGTCTTCCACAACTTTAATGATTCTCGTTCTACGTCTTTCATTCCACGAACAAACCAACTGATAGGCAAGTTTTGCCGTGGGTGTCATGGCACCTCCAACAGCAGCACCTATCGGACCTCCAATTGCAAAACCAACAAGAGAACTTGCTGCAGATAAAGCAATGTCTGTTGCGTGTGCGGGAATCTTACTTCTATCATCCATACAAATTACCCCTTTCTCTATATAACATTACTTATTCCAACCTTTTCACCTTCAGACAATATAAATGCCTGTTCATAGCCAACTCCCAAAACCTCTGCAATCGTCATCATTTCCTCAAAAGAAACTGTCCCTCTTTTCAGTTTTTTATTGAAATTCTGCGGGGTCTGACCAATACGTCTACAAAGCTCCGCCAAACTAATATTCTGTTTTTCACACAACTCTCTTATCATATCCGATGTTGTCATGATCCACCTCCGCTAATATAATTTTATTATAAACCATGTGGTTGATAAACACAAGATGTCTGTGTGATAATTCACTGAAAATTTACCAAGAATCAAGAACCCCCCCTGCATTTTCTGCAAGGTGCCGTTCTTCCAATATTCCCCCATTTCTATCTCTCTACATCCACCGCCATCCCGGATTTGAATTCCACCTCAAACCGTTCATCGTAAACCGTGATTTTTTCAATCAGTCGCCGCACAAGCTGCTCATCATACTCCAAGACTTCCGTTGGCTGTCCAGAAATTCTCGCATCTCAGCAATCCGCTTTTTCAAGCCCTCCCGCTCGGCACTTGCCACTAAAGCGTTCTGCTTCAAATCTCGCAGGCGATAGATCTCTTCGGCTATGCCGTTGTAGTCTTTTTTGGAGTTCGCCCACTTCAGCAACTCTTTTTGCAACCCCTCCAGCTTCGACTCGATGCCCTCCACCGAGGATTCATCCTCCTGCCGAATAACAGTCTCCACGTTCTCCTGCAGGGCAGCTATCATACTGTCCCTGTTGCCAAGCGCAAGGTTGATTGCCCACACCACAGCCGCCTGCAGCTCTGATTCCTGAATGGTTGGCGCATCACAGGTGGATGGACCATGCTCCACACGGGTGCAGCACCGCCATACGATGGAGTGTTTGCCACGGTTGTTCCATGCAATCCTTCGATAAATATCGCCGCACTTGGGGCAGTAAACTATGCTGGATAAAGCGTACTTACTGCTGTAGACCCGCTTCTTCCGTTTCTCTCCACTGTGAAGGTTTGCTCGCCGCACCATTTCCTCCTGCACCCGTTTTTTATTAAGGAAATCCACCGTATAGGTTTTCTGTAAAAGGGCATTCCCAATGTACTTCTCGTTCTGCAAAATCTTCCGCAGCGTTTCTGGACGCCACTTCACTTTTCCCGCTGCCGTCAGGATTCCATCCGCCTCAAGCCCTCTTCCTATCTGGAGCAGACTGCTGCCCTCCAGATACTCCCGGTAGATGCGTTTTACAACCTCTGCCTCCGTAGGCTCAATGATCAGATACCCGTCTTCGTCTTTTGTGTATCTGAGGAAACGGTTGTGGTTGACCTGCACCTCACCGTTTTGGTATCGGTACTGCAATCCCAGTTTGATGTTCTGGCTCAAGGACTGGCTTTCCTGCTGTGCGAGGCTCGCCATGATAGTAAGCAGCACCTCTCCTTTGGAATCCATCGTGTTAATGTTCTCTTTCTCAAAGAAAACAGGAATGTTCTTCTCCTTCAGTTCCCGGATATATTTCAGGCAGTCCAGCGTATTCCGGGCAAAACGGCTGATGGATTTCGTGATGATCATATCAATCCTGCCAGCCATGTATTCCTCGATCATACGAATAAACTCACTGCGTTTCTTAGTATTACAGCCGCTGATTCCATCATCCGCAAATATCCCCGCCAGCTCCCATTCTGGATTCTTCTGGATGAACTGGGTGTAATGCTCCACCTGCACCTCATAACTGCTTGCCTGTTCATCGCTGTCCGTGGAAACACGGCAGTAAGCGGCAACCCTGAGTTTCGGTTTTTCTTCTGCCGTCACGGTATTTCCCACCCGTTTCCGGGCGAGGATAACAGTAATGTTCTTATTCAGTTCCATACTCTGCCACCTCGCTCTCTATCAGGCTGTAGGCATAAGCCGCCTGCACAAAAGGGTCATCATAGATTATTTTTACAGCAGGCATACCCTTGCCATAAAATCACATGCTGCCATCAGCGTTTCCTCAAGATCACCACAGCTCTGATATTTCATATACATGTCATTGATATAAATTGCCGGTGAAATATTCTTGTCTTCCCCTCTGATGCTGATACCATCAAGTGTCTCATTTACCTTTTTTACGGGTATGACCACAAGCTCCATTCCTTTAAAACTGTCCGGCATATAATCCATAAACTTTTCTTTTACCACTTCCTTAAAAATCTCATAATTCATCATATTTTCTGTCCTCCAAATCAAAAAGGCGGGGAACATAAGTCACTGGCTTACATTCCTCACCGGGTTAATAGTTCATTTCTATTCTTTTTCTTTTCTCCACGAAGTCCTGCTCCAATACCAGACGCTCCGTGCTGTCCCGTATCCTGTGCATCTTAACCTCCTTGATTACAACATTTTCTTAAATTTCAGAAAATACTTCACAAGTCTCCTTTTTTTCCTATAATTAGGAAAGAATCCTTTTACCTGCATAGTCTCACCTCCCCTCAAAATGTTCCCATTCTTACAAATGATAGAAATATTCTTGCTATCAAACAGAATAAAAGAAGAAACAGCCTGACAAGTCCTAAGAACAGCTTTAACGCTCCAAGAACAATTTTTAAGATCCACTTGAGTATGTGTAAAACAGCAGTCCCTACGGCTCCTGCAATTCTTCTCATAATAATCAGTCTCCTTTCGACATCCATCCCATTGCAAGTCCTGCAACATCTGCATCATTCATAACATCTTCTTCCGGCTGTTCTTCCATATCTTCCTGCGGGCTTGCAATCACTACCGGCTGGCTGTTCTTCACGCCCGCCAATACTCCCCCAAGTAAAAATATGACCTCTTTTCTTGCCTCACTCATTGCGAAATCCCCAATTTCCTTTTTTATATGCTCTATCTCGTCCCTTGTTATAAACTGCTCGTATCTTTTTTCCTCTTTGGACGGAATATCATCCTGACCATAGTGGTCAATATAAAACTCACAGGCTTCAATCAGGAACTGATTCTTTGACT
>CATZVV010000149.1 GCA_958425285.1 uncultured Lachnoclostridium sp.
CATAAATTGCTACATTTCCAGCACCGGAAATAGCAACAACTTTACCTGCAATATCAATACCGTTACATTTCAACATTTCATTAACAAGATATAATAAACCATAACCAGTTGCTTCCGTTCGAGCTAAAGAACCTCCATATGTAAGGCCTTTTCCTGTAAGCACGCCCTCGTATACCCCGCGAATTCGTTTATACTGTCCGAACATATAGCCAATTTCTCTTCCACCAACACCGATATCCCCTGCAGGTACGTCTGTATCTGCCCCGATGTATTTGCAAAGTTCTGTCATAAAGCTCTGGCAGAATGCCATAATTTCTCTATCCGATTTTCCCTTTGGATCAAAATCCGAACCACCTTTACCGCCACCAATTGGCAGACCGGTCAAAGAGTTCTTAAAAATCTGCTCGAAACCTAAAAATTTAATAATTCCTAAATTTACGGAAGGATGGAAACGAAGTCCTCCTTTATAAGGTCCGATTGCTCCATTGAATTGAACACGGTATCCAGTATTTACATGGACTTTTCCGTTATCATCAACCCAAGGCACACGGAATTTAAATTGTCTCTCTGGATTTACTAATCTTTCAAGTAATGCATCCTTACGAAACTTCTCTTCATTTGCCTCTACAACTGGGCGAAGAGATTCAAGCACTTCTTTGGCTGCTTGGTGGAACTCAGGTTCTGCCGGATTCTGTGCAATTACCTGTTCCAATACCTCGTCTACGTATGACATGGTACTACCTCCTTGTTTTTTTATCACTTCATATTATATATGAACTTGACATAATAAACAAGAATTTTTTCCTTTTTTCTACCTCTTTCATACCATTTTTTTTACTCCTCTGAATGACTCAATGTACCAAAGGTGTCAAATGGATATATTCTAAGCCATGCCCTGCCTGAAATTTCATCCTTGTGAACAACCCCAACTTCTGCCTTTCTGCTGTCAACGCTACTATTTCTATTATCTCCCAGAACAAAATATTCATCCTTTCCCAAGATAATTTCCTCTTTCGCAAGACCTGCGTCTTCCATCGGTTCATTCCCATACGAATCAACCAATAATTTCCCATTAATATAGACAACTCCTTCTTTTATCTGAATCATCTCGCCGGGCAGACCAACAATGCGTTTAATGTAGTACACCCCTTTTGCATAAGGAAATACAATTACATCAAAACGCGAAGGTTCTCTAAAATAGTAGCTCATTTTTTCTACAATAATCTGATCTCCATCATGAAGTGTTGTTTCCATAGAAGAGCCTTCCACCTCTGTATGATATGCCACAAACTGTGTAATTCCAAAAGAAATGGCAATCGCCAGAAAAACACTTACTGCCACAAAAAAGATACCTCTCAAAACACCTCCGTGGTTCTCATCCTCCTCTTGTTCATCTGCTTCCGTAGAGTTAACCAGGATCGGACTTTCTGTAACCGCCAGTTCATCTTCTTTCAATCCGCCAGCCTCATCGGTTTCTGGTAAATCTTCTGCTAAAATCTGTTCAATTGCTTCTGTCATCTCCGGGCGCATTGGATGAATTAATTCTTTATGTTCATAAAAAGATTTTATTTCCTCACAAACGGAGAGACTTTCTTCAATTTCTTCTTCCGTAGTCATATTTTCCTCCATTCCAATCAATCCTGCTCAAATTGCGTAGGCAATTCCAATGTAATTCTTCCAATCTTTCCATTTCTAAAATCATCCAGAAGAAGCGCCGCTGCTTTTTCACAATCTGGTTCATCTCCTGTTTTCTTACATCCACGCTGTAAAGCAATTGCATAAAGGGTACCAACAGCATCTTCTACATTTTCAATACTATAATAATTCGATAATACTCTAGGATAAGTTACATTTAAAAAACGTATTAACTCTAATGCTAAATCGACTTTTTGTAAAATCTCATCCTTGATGGAACCAATGAAAGCAAGTCGCAGCCCAACCATCTGGTCTTCAAACTTAGGCCACAAAATTCCGGGGGTATCCAGCAACTCTACCTGTTTATTTAGGCGAATCCATTGCTTACCTTTCGTAACACCGGGTTTGTTTCCGGTTTTCGTACACGCTCTCCCTGCAAAACTATTTATAAATGTAGACTTTCCTACATTCGGAATCCCTACAATCATCGCCCGAACTGGTCTGTTTAAAATGCCTCTCTTACGATCTCTTTCTATTTTTTCTCTGCAGGCCTTCTGAATAATCTGGTTAACATTCTTAACCCCCTGTCCACTCTTGGAATTAACCATTGCTACATAGCAACCCTGCTTTTCCAAAAATGCTTTCCACCTGGCATTTGCATCTTCATCTGCCAAATCATATTTATTCAATAACATAATTCTTGATTTATTTCCTGCCATCTGGTCAATATCCGGATTTTTACTACTCAACGGAACTCTTGCATCTACTAACTCAATGACAAGGTCAATTAGCTTCATATCCTCCTGCATCATACGTTTTGCCTTTGTCATATGACCCGGGTACCATTGAAAATGCATTTTTCTCCTCCTTTCTATCCTTCGCTCTCTTCCTTCTTATTCTCAATTGTAGGACCACCAATGAGAGAAAAAGGACTTTTCTTAAATACAACCTGCCCTGCTATATTCTTCTTTTTTACATTGCCAAAACTCCGAAAACGGCTGTCCTCGCTATCATTTCGACTATCTCCCAGTACAAAATATTCATCTTTCCCCAGAGTTAACTCGGATTGTGCAAGACCCCCGCTCTCCATAAGCGGCATCTCATATTTTTCCTCAATTTCTTCTCCATTAATAAAAACTTTACCATTCTCAATCTTAACCTTCTCTCCGGGCAGACCAACAATCCGGCGTACAGTAAGCAGACTCTCTTCCCACGCATCTTCTTCATCCGTCTGGTAAAAAGCTATAATATCGCCTCTGCCAGGTGATAATATCAAATAGGATATCTTACTGATAATAATATCCTGTCCATTCACTAACGTATCCTCCATAGAACTTCCTACCATGGAACTCCGAATAAAACAAAAATGAACAAGCAGATAAGCCCCTAAAATAACAATGGCAATTTCCACCAGCCAGCATACTGCTCCCTTTATTAACTTCTTTCGCTTTTCTTTTTTCTGTTCTTCTTCAAAGTGGAAATTCATGTTGTATAATTTCCTTTCTACTATAGAAATTTTAATTTTGTATCGGTTCAAAAAAAGGGACAAACTGAAGTTGTCCCTTTTATTTAGCAACTCATTATTTAACTAACTCTTTTACCTTTGCCGCTTTACCTACACGGTCACGTAAGTAGTTAAGTTTTGCACGCCTTACTTTACCGAGGCGAACCACCTCGACTTTTTCTACAATTGGAGAATGTAATGGCCATGTTTTTTCTACACCAACACCATTTGAGTTTTTACGAATTGTAAAAGTTTCACGGTTGCTTCCACCCTGTCTCTTTAATACAACACCTTCAAAAACCTGCGTTCTTTCACGGGAACCTTCTTTTACCTTTGCATATACTTTTACAGTATCTCCTACATGAAATTCTGCAACTTCTGTTTTACACTGTTCCTGCTCAATTTTTTTAATAATTTCGTTCATTGTTGTTCCTCCTAAATGTTTTTTGATGTTCTTAAATGAATATATTCACCAGAGGACCATCTATCTTCACAACATTAATAATTTATCACAATTCTTTCTGAATTGCAATATGTTTTTCAAATAAATCTGGTCTTCTTTCTCTGGTCCGCTCCAAAGACTTTTCGTATCTCCATTTTTCAATCTTTGCGTGGTGACCTGAAAGAAGAATATCGGGTACTTTCTTTCCCAAAATTTCTTCTGGTCTGGTATACTGCGGATATTCCAGAAGATAGTCCGAAAAACTTTCCGTCACAGCAGAATCTTCGTTATTGAGCACACCTTTTACCAATCTTGAAACAGCATCCATTACAACCATTGCCGGAAGTTCTCCACCAGTTAATACATAATCACCAATTGATACTTCATCCGTTACAATTTCCTCCAAAACCCGCTCATCAATGCCCTCATAGTGACCACAAAGAAAGATCAGATTATCTTCTTCAGCAAATTCTTGTGCCATCTTCTGATTAAAAACCTTCCCCTGTGGAGTCAGATATACAACACGCGTCTTTTTCTCTCCGATCCGCTCTTTAATTGCCTCATAGGTTCGGAAAACCGGCTCTGCCTGCATAACCATTCCAGCCCCCCCTCCATACGGATAGTCATCTACTTTTTTATGTTTATCCAAAGTATAATCACGAATATTAACAGCATACAGCGAAATATATCCCGCTTCGATAGCTCGCCCTGTAATACTTGTATTCATACCCGAATCAATCATATCTGGAAACAACGTCATCACATAATAATTCATTCCATCAATCCATTCATCACAATTACTTCTACTATTTTATGTCTTGTATCAATCTTTTTTACACACTCCGGAATAACTGGAAATAAAACCTCTTTTCCATCCGGCAATTTTACCACGTAAACATCATTCGCACCTGTTTGAAGGACCTCCATCAATTCTCCGATTTTTCGACCCGAATTGTCACCACTCTCATATTCATATACATCTGCACCAATAATGTCACAAATAAAATATTCCCCTTCTTTTAACGGAACTGCATGCTCCCTGCTCACAAGCAAATCACATTTTCGAAAACACTCAACCTCATTTATATGATTAAATTCTTTAAATTTAAGAATCACTATATTTTTAAAGAACTTACAATATTCAACATGTACTTCAATATCTTCTTTCTTCGTCCGGATAACAGCATTTTTTAATTTTTTAAATCGTTTGCTATCATCTGTGGTTGGAAAAACTTTGACCTCACCCTGAAGTCCATGGGTAGTCGTTATTACTCCGACCCTCAGCATATCTTTCATTCTTACCTCCATCCACAATAGACCACCATGTAAACACACCGCCTGCAAAAGCAGACGGTGCTAGTGACCTATTGCTGAATATCCACAATAATTTTTTTGTTTGTTTTTGATCCGGAAGCCCGGACAACCGTACGGATTGCTTTTGCTATTCGGCCCTGCTTTCCAATTACTTTGCCCATGTCAGCCGGCGCAACTGTCAATTTAAGAATAATCTCCTTGTCTGTCTCCGTTTCAAGGACAACGATTTGTCCCGGATCATCCACAAGAGCAGCCGCTATTACCTCAACTAATTCTTTCATATTAAGCCTCCTCTGTGGTATTATTTAGAAATACCAGCCTGCTTAATTAATCGATCAACATTTTCTGTAGTATGTGCACCATTTGCCAGCCATTTTTTAGCAGATTCCTCATCTACTTTAACGACA
>CATZVV010000150.1 GCA_958425285.1 uncultured Lachnoclostridium sp.
AATCTGATCTGTCGTCTCCTGCATCATCTGCCCATCTTTATACTTCACCTCTATCTGTGGAGTTTTAACATGGGCTGACATATCATTATCCTCACTGACAAAGGAACGAAATGTAACAACTTTTGCAATTTTTCCAATAACAGGAATCTCCCCCATTGCTTGTGACATAGATGGATTTACATTGCTTAAAAGGGTAATAACGAACATGACAGCAATTGCTGTTGCTGTTATACGTGTAAATACAAAGCAAGCACGCTCTTTTTTTGCTTTCTTATCATATCGAGTGTCCTTTTTTGCCTGCTCCATTGTCTTACATATATTCTGTTTCAGATATTCCGGAATTTTAATTGTGTCATAATCAGATTTTATTTCCTCAAGTCGGTTGTTGTTCATAATCCTGCTCTCCTTCCATTAACTCTACTTTTAATTTTTTCAAGCTTCGGTACAAAAGACTTTTTACCGTGCTTATGTTCAAATCCAGAATAGCAGCCACTTCATCTAATTTTCTGTCCTCAAAAAATCGCAGCATGATTACTGTTTTTTCCTTTTCACTTAAAACATTTAAAGCCTCTAACGTATCAAAATCCTTGTACGTGTCCTCTGCCCCGGTTTCAAAAATACTTTCAACCTGAATTTCTTTTTTTCCTTTTCTTATAAAATCCAAAGCAGTGTTTACTACAATTTTAAACGGCCATGTTTTAATATAAGATTCTTTCTTTACCGTCTTGTAATTTCGGATTGCCTTGTATACACTTTCCTGTACAATATCCATTGCATCCGGCTCATTGTTTACATAGGTATATGCCATCCGATACATTGCCTCATATGAATGCAGCACTTCATTTTCAACTGCTTCCTGCATAAACTTTCCACGCATTTTTTTCCTCCTTTCATCGCTTTCTATATATTAGACGAAACAGAACAGAAAAAAGTTTCATTAAAAAAGGTACAGAACATTTCTTCCTGTACCTTATCCTAAATTTTCTATTTATTGACTAGCGTCCGCAGCATTGTTTATATTTTTTTCCACTTCCGCACGGACATGGGTCATTTCTCCCCACTTTACGTGTCTCATTAATAATTGTACCGGATTTTTTCTGCGCCAGGTACAATTCCTTCCTTTTTTCTTTTGTAAGAATATCCTCCCACTGTGGGAGCTCATAAAGCCAGTCTGCCTTTGCCTCAACCATGTTGTAGTAAAGCTTTTCCGGAGCAAATTCCAAGTTAACTGTTGTTGTTTCTTCCATTTCCTCAATCGGATTTGGTTCTTTCAGACTATCATTGATTCCATCTAAAAATCCAACCATCATAGAAAGCTGTACATCATATTTTTTTGCCAGTTCCCCAACAGTTCCGGTTACAACTTCATCCGGTTTCGCAAGCAACTGCTCATAAATTCCTTTTTCCAAATTGAAATAGTTTGCCCAAAACATCTGCCCTTTCTGACCCTGGGACATTTCTTCACTATACGCATACTCGCGCCAATCCTGTAATAATGACATCTCGTTCGTCCTTTCTTCCTGCGAAAATATTAAATTTTCAGCCACATAATGTAGTCCTCTAAGAATATATCATACTTTTAAAAAATTTGCAAAAGTTTTGTATAAACGAAAAATATTGGGTCATACTATAATCAACAGGCAGAAAAACAAACAGAATCCCCCTCTGGTTTCTACCTGTTCACAAAGGAAAAGAGAAATACTTATCCTCCCCTTTAGTATCCCGTCACTGGCAAAAGCACCGGTGGCGGGGTATTTTTAATGTAAAAATCAGAACTCTTTTACTGAAATGACTCCATATCTAAAGCCTCAACCAACCTCACATTCCCAAAAGATTTTACCGAGGCAAAAATAAAAAATTCATCATAAAAAACTATATCAGAATCACTGTAATAATTGCCGATTGTGGAAACTGCAACGACTATATATTTATTTTTCGAACATTACATGCTAAGATTATAAATTGTCAACCATCATTTCTACATGTTATGATGGAATGAATCCCTGAAAATTTGAAAGGAGAAGATAATGAAAGGGAAAAAATGGTTAAAGCAAATTAATTGCAGACAAGTACTTAGCATCGTTTTAAGCACTTCACTGCTTATCACTGCTGCACCCCTTACTGGAAAAAAGGAACCCGTCCAGGTTCAGGCACAGGAAAATTCATCAAAAGCACAGCCCGCTTTACAAGCGGTATATGATTTCCCTGCTGATAACTGGTCGGAAGAAGCCACCCAGCTTGGAAATGGCTTCTTAGGAGCCATGGTATTCGGCGGGGTTGGCCGTGACCGCATTCAAATTAACGAGCATACACTCTGGTCTGGCGGTCCGGGAATGGATTCTGATTATAACGGAGGTAATAACGATAATACGGCAGAACAAAATCATGCTGCACTAAAGGCAGTTCGTGAAGAATTGCAAGAAGTTATGACAGAATTCACAAATACAAAATCTGCATATTTTAATGACTTGGGAGAATTAATTACAAATAATTATCCAAGCCTGTCTTCTACTTTAAAGTCTAATGTTAATTCATTAAAGGGAAACAAAGATGCATTCGGTTCCTACCAGACACTTGGTGATATTGCTATTACTCAGACAAATACAGCTTATTCTGATTATAAACGTGTTCTGGATTTAGATAAGGCTACCGCAACTGTTACATATAATTGCAATGGAGTTAATTACAAAAAAGAGTACTGGATCAGTAACCCAAAAAATATTATGGCAATCCGAATTACTGCAGATGAGGATAATGCAATTTCCAATACATATACTGTTTCAAGTTCTCAGCCACATAAAACAATTTCAGCTGAAGACGGTGTAATTACTATGACTGGTCGTCCGGATGACCACACAGAAGACGGAGACTACTTGAAGTTCGCACAGCAGGTAAAAGTAATACCGGAAGGCGGTACAATGACTACTTCCAGCAATTCGGTCACCGTCCAAAGTGCAAATTCCGTTACGGTATACATGACTGCCGGCACAAATTATCAGCAATGCATGGATGATAGTTTTGACTACTTCTCAGATGAGGATCCGCTGGATAAAGTAAAAGAACGAATTGCTGCCGCTGAAGAAACCGGATATGACACTTTATATAAAGAGCATCTGGCAGATTATCAGGAATTATTTCATAGAGTGAAACTAAATCTGAACAATGTGAATCAGCCAGACAAAACAACCGACGAATTATTAAGCGGTTATAATGATACAAACTCCGCAGAAGAAGACCGTTATTTTGAAATGTTGTATTATCAATTTGGCCGTTACCTTCTCATCGCCTCGTCACGAGAAGGTTCTTTACCAGCCAATCTTCAGGGGATTTGGGCAGATGGATTAAGTCCTGCCTGGGATTCTGATTACCATACAAATATTAATATACAAATGAACTACTGGCTCGCAGAACAAACAAACTTAACGGAATGTCACGAACCATTGATTGATTACATTAACAGCCTGGTTCCTCGTGGTGCAATTACAGCTCAAACTTATCATTATAATACAAACGATGAATCTAAACCAGTGCGTGGTTGGACAACCTACCATGAAAATAATATCTGGGGAAATACTGCTCCCGCCGTTTCTGATGCATTCTATTTTCCGGCAGGTGCTGCCTGGATGTGTCAGGATATTTGGGAAAAGTACGCCTTCACACTGGACAAGGACTTTTTAAGCAAAAACTATGAAACTCTGCTTGGTGCTGCGTTATTCTGGCTCGATAACCTCGTAGAAGATGAACGCGACGGCACCTTGGTGTCAAGTCCTGCCTGGTCACCGGAACATGGTGAATATTCACTTGGAACAACTGCTGACCAATCCATCATATGGGATGTATTTGAAAATACAATTCAGGCAAGTGAAGTACTGGGGCGTTCCAATGATTCAGAAATCCAGGAAATCAAAGCGACACAGGCTAAATTATCCGGTCCGCAGATTGGGTTGGGTGAACAATTCATGGAATGGAAGGATGAAATCACTCTGGATATTACCGGTGATGGAGGACACCGTCATGTGAATCATCTATTTGGTCTGCATCCCGGCAAACAGATTGTTGCTGGCAGAAGCGAACAAGACGATGCCTATGTAGATGCCATGAAAAAAACACTTGACACCAGAGGTGACGGAGGAACTGGTTGGAGTAAAGCATGGAAAATCAACTTCTGGACACGCCTTCGTGATGGCGACAGAGCACACAAATTAGTTGAGGAAATCATCTCGGGTTCAACCTATAAAAATCTTTTTGATACACACCCACCATTTCAGATTGATGGTAACTTTGGAGCCACAGCAGGGATGACTGAAATGTTGTTGCAAAGTCAAGGTGATTCCATTGACTTGATGGCAGCAATGCCAAAAGAATGGAGCGATGGAAATGTAACTGGTCTCCGTGCAAGAGGTAATGTAACAGTAGGAATGGAATGGGCCAATAGCAAATTAACATCGGCTACATTGACCGCTGGAACAGATTCTGACTTACAAGTTAAATATCATCATCTGGGGGTTAGTGATGCCAAAGTTGTGAATTCTCAAAATCAGGCTGTCGAATACAAGGTTGTCGATACGGATACACTCTCTATTAATGCAAAGAGCGGTGAAACTTATACTATTTTGTATAACACATCATATGAACCGGATGCTGCTTATAACGTTATTGATTTGATTAAGGCAATCGGGTCAGTAGAATTTTCAAAAACATGTCTGGCAAAACTTGATGCGGCGCGCAATGCCTATGATTTATTGTCAGAGGAACAAAAGAAATTAGTTACAAACTATGAAAAACTTGTAAAAGCAGAAAATGATTATGATAACCTTACAAAACAATTACTGCAAAATGGTGAATGTGAAAGTACAAATTACTGGGATATAAACGGTGATGGTACTTTAGGACTGGCCTACAGTACTATATACGAAGGCAGCCATGCCATTAATATTTCCCAAAGAAATTCTGGGGATGATGCTCCTTCACAGGATATTACCGACAAGATAGTTGCTGGCGGGAAATATGAATTATCTGTAGCTCTGCTTTATAAAGCCGCCGACAATACAGACTTTACAAACCCACAGAAATTTACGATTAACCTGATTACACCAAATGGTAAATTAGAAATGCTGTCAGGCTCTCTGGAAGCTGATAGTTGGACAAAATTAGAAGGCACCTTTACATTGCCAAAAGATACTGATATTTCTTCTGCCATTTTCACAATTGAAACCGAAAATGCACTTAAATTATTCTTCTTTGATGCTGTATCCATGATTCAGGTGGAGGATGAAGAGGCTAATAAAGAGGCAGCCGCAC
>CATZVV010000151.1 GCA_958425285.1 uncultured Lachnoclostridium sp.
TTCAATCAGCCAACCCCCATACTTCCAAGCTCCAAATACCGCTGATAAGCACCATATGTCATTGTTACCGCAGAGTCACCAGTTCCTACAACAATTGTGCTATTTTGCAAGTCCTGTTCGGTAGCCTGAACAGCCTGTTCAAGAACCGATGAAGAACGAGTTGCTGCACTGACCTCAGCTTCCGAAGAAGTTTCTGATACAGATACCATCTTATCAGGAACAATCACTCCTTCTTTCATATAGTTTTGTATTATTTTTACATAATTTTGAGTCTCCGTATACGGTGGAACACCATCATATTTTCTTACTGCAGAACCACCTGCATTATAAGCAGCAACCGCTTTTTCGACATCTCCATCAAAGGCCTTTAAGTGTGAACCAAGATACTTTGCACCTGCCATAATGTTCTCTTTCACATCATAAGCATCGGTCACTCCCAATGCTTTGGCAGTCGCCGGCATCAATTGCATAATTCCCTGGGCACCTTTTCCGGATGTGGCTTCGGTTCTAAAATCAGACTCCGCCTTTGCCACTGCAATTAACAGTTCATACGGCACATCATACTTTTCTGCAGCCGCCTGAAAAATGGAATCCAAGGACTGCCTCCCATTTACGGCAGAAGTATCCTCTGCCGTTGTTGTTGTTCCATTTCTATTACTATCTGATTGTTTTATTGTACTTTCTTTTAATACTTTTTCAAACGGAGTTATTGTTGTCTGCTTTAAAGATCGATTATGTATAACTCCAGTCGGCTGATTAGCCGCCCCAGTTTCCATAATAACTTTTGATACCACTTTATACACCCCTTTTTTTCTGACGGTAATCCGTTAAAAACTCTTTCATCTTCTTCATTGATTCATTCAAAACATCTATTTCAGGCAGGTATACAATACGGAAGTGATCCGGTTCGGACCAGTTAAACCCTCCCCCATGTACTAATAATACGTGCTTTTCACGCAAAAAGTCAAGCACAAACTGCTCGTCATCAATAATCTGGAACCGTTTGCTGTCAATGCGGGGGAAAATATAAAATGCCGCCTCCGGCCGAACTGCCGAAAGTCCGGGAATTTCATCAATTGCATTACAAACGCATTCTCTTTGTTCATAAATTCTCCCACCCGGTTTCATCAATTGGTTTACTTCATTTTTGGTCTGCAATGCCGGGACAATTACATGCTGCGCCGGAACATTTGCACATAAGCGCATAGAAGACAACATATTCAGTCCCTCTACATACCCGGCTCCCTTTGACAAATTTCCACTTAAAATCATCCAGCCACTCCGATATCCTGCAATACGATGTGATTTTGACAATCCGTTAAATGTTACACAAAATAAATCCGGTGCTAAAGAGGCAATTGATATATGCTTTTTGCCGTCAAATAAAAGCCGGTCGTAAATCTCATCTGCAAACAAAATCAATTCATATTTACGGGCAAGGTTTACAATTTGTTCTAATACTTCCCTGGGATAGAGCGCTCCTGTTGGATTATTCGGATTAATAATAACAATGCCTTTTGTATTTCCTGTTATTTTCTTCTCCATATCCTGTATATCGGGATACCAGTTTGAAGATTCATCACACATGTAATGAACCGGATTGCCTCCCGCCAGCTTTGCGGCCGCCGTCCAAAGCGGATAATCCGGAGAAGGAATCAAAATCTCATCTTCATTATTCAACAGTGCCTGCATTGACATAGAAATCAGTTCACTGACACCATTCCCAATATAAATCTCATCTTCTGTTGCATTCTGCAAACCCTTTTCTTTATGATAAGAAAGAATTGCACTTCTGGCTTCCATAATACCTTTAGAATCACTATAGCCTTGAGCTCCCTCTAAAGCATTATGCATAGAGGTGACAACAATCTCTGGTGCAGCAAGGCGAAACGGAGCCGGATTTCCAATGTTGAGTTGTAAAATTTCGATACCTTCTCTCTGCATTTTCGCTGCCTCGTCTACAACCGGTCCCCGAACATCATAACAAACTCCATGTAATTTATCTGATTTTTCAAACATTCTCATTTGATACCTCCCGATAACTCTTTAACTTGAAAATAGCAAAGAAAAATATTCCCAGACATACTGCCAAAATAATTAAATCAAAGGCTTCCAACATATTTGTCTGTTGCTCCGTTAAACTTTGCAAAAAATAATCTAATACATAGGAGGAACCATTAAATACAATATGTAAAACACTTGTCACAAGAAATGATTTTGTCTTTTCATATACATAACATAATACAAAACCTACAAGTGAACAATATATCCCCTGTACAAGATTCATATGATAGATGCCAAATACGAGAGAAGAAATCACCGCAGCTGCAATAAAACTCATTTCTTTACGCAGCGTCCGGTATAAAATCCCACGAAAAAACAGTTCCTCAGTAAGTGGTCCAATTAAAACAATACATATAACAATTAAAAACAAGTTGGTTTCACCCATCTTGACAGATTCTATCAATTCCAAATATTCTTTGAAAACTTCTGGTAAAAAATGCTCCACACCAACCATTACCGGCTGAGTAAGAATCTGCAATAAAATACCAATTACTGTAACAAGCAGAACATTACCCGGTGTCATTGCTGTCATTCCTGATACAACATTTTCTTTCTTTCTGCAATAAAACCAATACCAAAGACCAAATCCAACAAGAAGTATCAAATACATAAACAAGGTTAATATCATCGTAATATTTCCATTATATAGCATACTGTTTAAATATTGTTCTACCTGTTCCGGCGGTACATGCAAGAATAAGATTCCGTATACGAGAATTAAAACAGAACCACCTAAAGTGGCCCCCATCATTATCCCCAAAAAAACAAGCAAATACAAAACAGATTGACCAATTACTCTTAATTTTCCCATTTACTTATTCCTCCACCTTTAAAAACAATGCTGGCGCATTGCATCGTGATTAAATTCTAGCACATTTTACAGGAAAATGAAATACTAACTTGCAATTATACAAAAAAACAGTTACTATGAAAGATAGTTTAAAATAAGTTGAAAGGACGTGTACGATATGAAATTATGGGGCGGACGTTTTACAAAAGAAACGAACCAGCTGGTTCATAACTTTAACGCATCCATTTCTTATGATCAGAAATTTTATAAACAGGATATTCTGGGAAGCATCGCTCATGTTACCATGCTGGAAAAACAGGGAATTCTGACTGCCGATGAAAAAGAGGTCATTCTAAATGGCTTAAAAGAGATTTTAACTGACATTGAAAACGGAGTCCTTGAAATCGGAATGGAACATGAAGATATACATAGCTTTGTAGAAGCAAATCTGATTGACCGAATTGGTGAACCGGGCAAGAAACTTCATACAGGGCGAAGCCGTAACGATCAGGTAGCACTTGACATGAAATTATATGTAAGGGATGAACTTGTAGCAGTTGACGATTTACTGAAAGAACTTCTCACGGTCATCCACCGTATTATGAAAGAGAATATGAGTACATATATGCCTGGTTTTACCCACCTGCAAAAAGCTCAGCCTATTACACTGGCACATCACTTCGGTGCCTATTTTGAAATGTTTCGTCGGGACAGAAGCCGGCTCAAAGATATTTATGACAGGATGAATTATTGTCCGCTTGGCTCAGGAGCTCTAGCCGGGACAACTTATCCGTTAGACCGGAATTATTCTGCCGGACTGCTAAATTTCGACGGTCCAACTTTAAACAGTATGGATTCTGTATCCGACAGAGATTATTTAATCGAATTCTTATGTGCACTGTCAATTGTTATGATGCATTTAAGCAGATTTTGTGAAGAAATCATCATTTGGAATTCCAATGAATACCGTTTTGTCACTATTGACGATTCGTTTTCTACCGGAAGCAGTATTATGCCACAGAAAAAAAATCCGGATATTGCCGAACTGGTTCGGGGAAAAACCGGTCGTGTGTATGGTGCCCTTACAGCCCTTTTAACTACTATGAAAGGACTGCCACTGGCATATAATAAGGATATGCAGGAAGACAAGGAATTCTCTTTTGATGCAATCGATACCACAAAAGGTTGTCTGGCTCTTTTTACAGGCATGATTGATACAATGACCTTTCATAAAGAGAATATGGAGAACAGTGCAAAAAATGGATTTACAAATGCAACCGACGCTGCCGATTACCTTGTAGGGCATGGTGTGGCATTCCGAGATGCTCATGGGATTGTCGGACAACTGGTGCTTACCTGTGAAGAAAAGGGTATTTCACTAGATGAACTCAAATTAGAAGATTATCAAAATATAAGCCCTGTTTTTCAAGAAGATATTTATGAGGCAATCTCAATGAAAACATGCGTGGAACGCCGTAATACAATTGGCGCTCCGGGACATCAAGCTATGATGTCAGTAATTGAATTAAACGAACAGTATCTGAACGGTAAATAGATTTGAAACTTATTTAATTTTTCTCACATTCTGCAAGAAGCACTTATTCAAAAGGCAAGGACAAGATAAGCAAAAATAGTTAAGCTCGGCCCTGTGGAAGCGACATGGTCGAGCTATTATTGTATTGCTATCTAAAAAAGGCTTAACAGCATAGTATGCCATTAAGCCCTCGGTTCATTATTTCTTATATTGACATCTAACTGATCAAACGGAATCTCAATTTCATTTTCGTCAAATGCCTGCTTGACCTCCTCTAATAACTGCCACCTAAGCTTCCAATAGTCATCCGTTGCTACCCAGACACGGAATCCAACATTAATCGAACTTGGATCAAAACTATTTACAAAAATGGAGACCTCTTCTTCGGGAAGAATCATCTCATGTCCTTGAAGGAGTTTTTCTAATATATCCTTTACTTTTTTAATATTTTCGGAATAGTCAATTGAAACACTTAAATCCAGACGACGCTTTGGCTCTGTTGTCACATTAATAATTTCAGAGTTTGCCAGTGTACCATTTGGAAGAACAACTCTTCGATTATCGACGGTTAATAACCTTGTATAAATTACATCAATGCCTACAACCGTTCCCTCAATCGCATCTACAATAATATAATCTCCAACGATAAAGGGTTTCGTCACAAGAATAAGGACTCCTCCGGCAAAATTAGATAAGCTTCCCTGCAACGCAAAACCAATTGCAAATACAGCAGAACCCAAAATAGCAATAATGGAGCTTGTCTCAAAGCCAAGAATCTGTGCCACTAGTACAATCAACAGAAAATTCAACAGAATGTTGCTAAGAGACATAACAAACTTAATCACACCTGTCTCAACATTCATTCTCTCAAAATTCTTTTTTAATATTTTTTGCAGGCAGGAA
>CATZVV010000152.1 GCA_958425285.1 uncultured Lachnoclostridium sp.
GAACTGTCTGTTCGCTCCTACAATTGCTTGAAGAGAGCCGGAATCAACACGGTAGAGGAGTTAACAAATAAGACTTCCGAAGATATGATGAAAGTCCGTAATCTGGGACGTAAGTCATTAGAAGAAGTATTAGCGAAACTGAAAGAGCTTGGTTTATCTTTGAGTTCCAGTGAAGAATAGAATTTATATCAAAAAATATAAGGAGGCAGGCAAATGGCAGGCTATAGAAAACTTGGAAGAACTTCCAGTCAGAGAAAAGCATTGCTTAGAAATCAGGTAACAGCGTTACTGTATCATGGTAAAATCGTTACTACCGAAGCAAAAGCAAAAGAAATCCGAAAAATTGCTGAAGGTATGATTGCAGCTGCAGTTCGTGAAAAAGATAATTACGAAACAGTAACTGTCAAAGCAAAAGTTGCTCGTAAAGATAAAGATGGTAAGAGAGTAAAAGAAGTTGTAGATGGTAAGAAAGTAACTCTTTATGATGAAGTTGACAAGGAAATCAAAAAAGACAGCCCATCCAGACTTCACGCAAGACGCCAGATGAAGAAGATGCTTTATGGTGTAACAGAAGTTCCTACAGCTGCTGCTGGAAGAAAAAAGGGAACAAAGGAAGTTGATATTACAAATCTTTTGTTTGAGGATATTGCTCCTAAATATGCTGATCGTAATGGTGGTTATACTCGTATTGTGAAAATTGGACCACGTAAGGGTGATGCAGCAATGGAAGTTTTAATCGAATTAGTATAATCTTATAGTGAGCGTGTACTGGTTTGATTATTGTGATATGGGGAGGACTGTGGCAGTTTGCGTTGCAGTCCTCTTTTGCTTAACCTAAAGGAGGGGATAAACGTGATTAAGGTTGAAAATCTGGTGCATGAGTATATAAGACGTGATACGGAGGATAATGTAATTTCTATTGATAAAGCAGTTAATCACGTATCCTTTCAAATTGATTCCGGTGAATTTGTAGCTGTTCTTGGACATAACGGTTCAGGAAAATCAACTTTAGCAAAGCATATGAATGGAATTTTATTGCCGACGGAAGGTGTTGTATGGATTGACAACATGGATACAACTGCGGAAGAAAATCTATGGAACATCCGTCAGTCTGTAGGAATGGTTTTTCAGAATCCAGACAATCAGATTATACACAATGTTGTGGAAGAAGATGTTGGGTTTGGACCTGAGAATCTTGGTATTCCGACGAAGAAAATATGGCAGAGAGTAGAAGAAGCTCTCAATAAAGTAGGAATGTGGAAATACCGTAAAAAGTCTCCCAATAATCTTTCCGGGGGTCAGAAGCAAAGAGTTGCTATTGCTGGTATTTTAGCAATGCGGCCCAAATGTATTGTTTTAGATGAGGCTACAGCAATGTTGGACCCAATGGGAAGACAGGAGGTTCTGGATGCAGTAAAAGAATTGAATCGGGAAGAAAAAATTACGGTATTGTGGATTACACATCATATGGAAGAGGTTATTGAGGCGGATCGTATTCTTGTTATGAACGAGGGTGAAATTGCTTTGGAGGGAACTCCGCGAGAAGTATTTTCACAAGTGGAACGTATGCGTGAATTGCACTTGGATGTGCCACAGGTAACCTTATTAGCTCATGAATTGAGAAAAGAAGGTATGCAGATACCAGAGGGCATTCTTTCGGTGGATGAGTTGATTGATGTACTTTCATTTGTGCTGACATAACGGTGTCATTATGCTGACAAATGGCACATGGAAAGGAGTCAGAGATGAGTATTGTTATATATGATTTAGAACATACCTATGGGGAGGGAAAGGTGTTTGAAAATACTGCTCTTTCTCATATTAATATAAAGATTGAAGATGGTGAGTTGATTGGTTTAATTGGGCATACCGGCTCAGGAAAATCTACATTGATTCAGCATTTAAATGGATTGTTAAAGGCAACATCCGGTTCTGTTTTTTATAATGGACAGGATATTTATGATAAGGGATATTCATTAAGAGAGCTGCGTGGCAAGGTGGGGCTTGTATTTCAGTATCCAGAGCATCAGCTGTTTGAGACCACTGTTGTGGAGGATGTGGAGTTTGGTCCGAAAAATCTTGGTTTAGATAATTTGTCTGTTGAAATGCGGGCTTATGAAGCTTTGAGGGCAGTAGGAATTATGGAGAAATATTATGATGTCTCTCCGCTTGATTTATCAGGAGGACAGAAACGAAGAGTGGCAATTGCAGGAGTGCTGGCAATGGAACCGGAAGTTCTTATTCTAGATGAGCCTACAGCAGGTTTAGATCCAAAGGGTAGGGATGAAATAATGGGTTTGATTCAGAAATTGCATAGGGAAAGGAATATGACTGTTATTATTGTATCACATAGTATGGAGGATATGGCAAAGTATGTGGAGCGGATTATTGTAATGAATGAGGGGCAGGTTGCATTTGATGATAAACCTGCGGCAGTATTTTCACATTATAGAGAACTAGAAAGTATGGGGTTGCGTGCTCCACAGACTACATATGTAGTGGAAAGGCTGGCAGAGCGAGGAATTCCGGTGGATACGCATTCTATTACTGTAGATGAAGCGAAAAGAAGTATTTTGTGTTGTTGGAAAAATGCCAGGAGGTAAGTATGCTGAGAGATATTACGATTGGACAATTCTATCCTGCAAAATCCCGGATACATGCACTGGATCCACGGGTAAAAGTAGCGATAACTTTTTTATATCTGATTTCACTTTTTCTATTTAAAAGTTTTACAGGATATTTGATTGTTACGTTGTTTTTATTTAGTGTAATAAAGATGTCGCATGTTCCTTTCCTTTATATTGTGAGAGGTCTGAAGGCGGTTTTGTTTCTCCTTGTATTTACAGCTGTATTTAATATTTTTTGGACACCGGGGATACCGCTATTTGAATGGAAGTTTATTACAATAACGAAAGAGGGACTTCGGAGCGGAATTTTCATGGCAATGCGCTTGATTTATTTGATTCTTGGTTCCTCTTTGCTGACTTTTACAACAACACCAAATCAGCTTACCGATGCGATTGAAAGCCTGATGTCTCCATTGAAGAAAATAAAAGTTCCGGTGCATGATTTTGCTATGATGATGTCGCTGGCTTTACGGTTTATCCCAATTTTATTGGAGGAAGCAAACCGGATTATGAATGCACAAAGTGCCAGAGGAGCCGACTTTGAGGAGGGAAATCTTTTTAAACGCTTAAGGGCGATGGTTTCTATTCTTGTTCCTTTACTTGTTTCGGCAACAAAGCGTGCTTATGACCTTGCTATGGCAATGGAAGCAAGATGCTATCGCGGAGGAGATTTTCGGACGAAAATGAAGCCGCTTATTTATCGGAAAAGTGATTATCTTGCATACGGTATCAGTGTACTCTATCTTGCCGCCGTTATTGGGATGAATCATTTCTTTTATTTGTAGAGGGAGACTAGTATGAAAAATAAGGAAGATGCGCTTATTTTTCATACATGAATTTATTCATGTTGGCTTAAATTGTGCCGGAGCGTCACAATTAGTTTTGATGGCAGACGGGAACCGCCTCCGCGGATTTCTTTTCTCCCTGTCGCATAAACGCTCCGGAATGGGGATTGATATGGAAAAGAAACGGATTAAACTAGTTGTTGCTTATGATGGAACGGATTACCATGGCTGGCAGGTTCAGAACAATGCACTTGCAGTAGAGAGCGTACTATCAGAGGCGTTGGAAAAACTTTTAGGTGAGCCGATTCAACTCATTGGTGCGAGTAGGACAGATGCTGGTGTTCATGCACTTGGCAATGTAGCTGTGTTTGATACTGTCACTAAAATTCCCTCAGATAAAATCTGCTATGCTGTTAATCAATGGCTTCCGGCAGATATACGTGTCATGCATTCAGAGGAAGTTGCTTTGGATTTTCATCCACGCTATACAGTGAGTCGAAAACGTTATGAATATATAATTGAGAATGCACCAATTAATTTTCCCATTAATAGCCGCTATGCATATTTTGTACATCACAATCTGGACATTGACCGAATGCGTACAGCATGTACACATATGCTGGGGGAACATGATTTTCAATGTTTTTGTTCAGCTGGAAGTCAGGTAAAGACAACCGTGCGTACGATTTATAAATTGGATCTTGTAAAATCCAACCGTATTATTACAATCGGTATTGAGGGAAATGGATTTTTATATAATATGGTACGTATTATTGCAGGTACTCTTATTGATGTAGGAAAGGGGTTTATTGAGCCAGAACAGATTCCTGAAATAATTAGGTCAAGAAATCGTAGAAATGCAGGACCTACAGCACCAGCTCATGGGTTAAAATTAGTGGAAATTAAATATGAGGAAACTATTGACATGCCGTAAATACTGTTATATAATATGATACTGTGGCGTATGAAGTGTCCAATCCAATGCCCCGGCTTGGCATCTGAAACGCTGATTTGAAATTTTAATAGACATAAACGAATATACCGTATGAAATAAGGAGGTTCCAGGGATGAAAAGTTATATGGCAAGCCCATCCGACGTGGAAAGAAAATGGTATGTAGTAGATGCTGAAGGGAAAACCTTAGGACGTCTCTCTACCGAAATTGCAAGTATTTTAAGAGGAAAGAAAAAACCTATCTATACACCACATATTGATACAGGAGATTATGTAATCGTTGTAAATGCAGAAAAAGTTGCTACAACGGGTAAGAAAGCAGAGCAGAAGATTTATTATAATCACTCTGAATACGTTGGTGGAATGAAGGAAACAAAATTAAAAGATATGTTAATTAAGAAACCGGAATATGTTATTACTCATGCAGTAAAAGGTATGCTTCCAAAAGGACCTTTGGGAAGACAGATGCTTAAGAAACTGTTTGTATATGCAGGTCCAGAGCACAATCATGCTGCACAGAAGCCGGAAACATTAGATATTTAATAAGGCATTGAAAGGAGGAAATAACATTGGCTACAGCAAAATTTTATGGAACAGGTAGAAGAAAGAGCAGTGTTGCCCGTGTATATATGGCACCAGGCAACGGTAAAATTACAATCAATAAAAGAGACATTGATGAGTATTTTGGTCTTGAAACATTGAAGTTGATTGTTCGTCAGCCACTTGCATTGACTGAAACAACGGACAAATATGATGTAACCGTAACTGTAAAAGGTGGCGGCTTTACAGGACAGGCAGGAGCAATTCGTCACGGAATTTCCAGAGCACTTCTTGAGGCAGATGCAGATTTTAGACCAGCATTGAAGAAAGCTGGATTCCTTACACGTGATCCACGTATGAAGG
>CATZVV010000153.1 GCA_958425285.1 uncultured Lachnoclostridium sp.
CCGACTGCCGCTCAAAGGACTTGACTGTGTAAATTCCTAGAGCCATCTCATAGCCATTTACCTCTATGGTTAAGACAAATTCTTTTCCAACAATATCTTCTATTACATTTACAACTGTAATTTGCATTTCAGAACCTTCGCAAGATCCGATCGCCAGCTCGTTATTAGAGCATAGGCTCTCGGTAATCTGTAAAGACTCAGATATAATTCGGTCATTCTCTATTATCAACCACGGTTCTCCATGTTCAGATGGATAGAGTTCTTCCGATGGAAATAGTAATTCAGATGGATATAAACTATCCCCTTCCTCTGCGTAAAAATACAGACGGATTTTTTTTTGAGTTTTTCTTTTATTATTGTCGGCTCGAAAAAGTTCTTTTACTTCCTCTGGAATATCAAGCATTAGTTTCCTCCAACTGTCTCACTTCGTGCTCTAACTCTTGTATCGCAGATGTCAGCACTGGTATAAAATGCAAATATGGAATACTATAATATCCATCTTTCCCAATTCCATAAAGCGGCCAGTTTAGATTTTCCTGTTTCTCAGCCATCTCTACTTCCTGCGCTATAAATCCGATAGCCTGAATTCCATTTTTCTTATATTCAAACTGCACCGGCCTTAACTTTTCCACTAGCGAAAGAGCTTTTTTTGCATCTATTTTTTCTATATTCTTTTTAAGTCTTGCATCTGAATAATAATCAAATCTATCACATTGTAAATATTTGAACTGTCCTTGCGTTGCATTTACAAACGAACACTCTGTTATTTCTTTTACACTTAGTACTCCAACGTCCAATGATGCAATAGCGGTAACTCGACTTGCCCTTATTTCCGATGCTTCAATTTTACTTCCGTTTATCGTTGCTCCAGAAACGGTTCCGCCGCTTATGGTATTTCCTGTTATGGTTGATCCGTTAATTTCTGATCCAGTAATTGTCGTTCCACTTATCGTTCCAGAAAATGTCCCATTCGTCGCCTTGATATTCTTACAAGTTAAAGTTCCATCTGCCGTCATAGATGAGTTTGTTGATTCCCAAGATAAACGGTTGCTCTTTATATTCACTCCATCGCTCTCAACAGAAATTTGGCTTGATACATCGCCTTTACTCACTTTCAAAGCAATTTGTTCGGCATTTACCGTAATACTGGCAGACAGTGTTTCTTCTGCTTTTGTGGCCCTGTTGACTTCTGCGGTAATTTGGTCAGCCATTACGCTCAATTTGGACTCTGTATCTTTTTCTAAATCGGATATTTTTACATAAGCCTCTTCTACATTTTTTGATATAATTGCTGTTTTTCCTTCTAACTGAATAATCTGCTTTTGAATCGTAAATTGCTCTTCCCTTTTCTGACTTCCGGTAGATTCGATTTTATCCCTCATGTTTTGGCAGCCGGATATGGTTCTTTTCATAACAAAAGACTCAATTAGGTCGTCCTTTGTCGGAACCTGTATCGCATCTCCAACTTCCAACCATGGCATACAATTACAATCTAATGATACTGGGCGGTAATATCTCCCTTCAATCTGCGGCAGCAATGACTGCGCAATATTCAGTAGCTCTTGAGCAGATTTCCCGTATACTAAAAAATTACCTTCTATCGCATATGGGTTATCACCATACCCTACGTCTGCACCTACGTCTCCTTCTTCCTGTCGAATGACTAATCCGCTAATTCCTTCCACCAGATAATCTTGATAAACAGCTGGCTGCTTATATGTTGAAATAACTTCAACCTCTTTCCCATCTCCTCCCATTTCTGCGGGATACAGTGTTTCATCTGGATACAATGTTTCGGATGGGTACAAACCTGTCTGTTGGATGTAGATGTACGCTAACTGTCCTGTCTTGTCAATGTGACCAAAACATCCGTTGATTTCACAAATAGCGGTCAAAACATCCAGTCCTGACAGTTGCTCTGGCTCAATCGTTTTTGTAAGCTGCATCGAATCCAAGATAAGCCCAGTATCTATTTGTTGAATTCCAATATAATTGCAAAGAGAATCCCGGAATGTTTTAAGTGTCATCGGGAAAGAAAGTTCGTTGTACCATTCGGCCACATCCACATTGAACCAACTCATCCGGTCATAGGCGGTTATCTTTCTTTTGCGTCTATCCGACTGCCGCTCAAAGGACTTGACTGTGTAAATTCCTAGAGCCATCTCATAGCCGCCAATTTCTACTGTCAGCGTAAATTCTCTGCCAGTTACATCCTCTATCACATCTGCTACCGTTATTTGCACTTCCGCTCCCTCGCAAGAGCCAAAAGTCAAATTCTCATCAGATGATAAACTTTCTGTAAGGCGCAAAGACTCCGAAACAATCCGATCATTTTCTATTACCAGCCAAGGCTCATTTTGTTCGGATGGAAACAGGGTTTCATTAGGAAACAGATTCTCGCTCGGGTATAAGCTATCTATATTTTCTTCATAAAAGGTAAGTTTGAATTTTTTATGGGTTTCTGTCCGGTTATTGTCAGAACGGAATAAATCTTTTATTTCTTCTGGAATTACCAACACTTTACCTCACCTCGCCATATTCAATAAATGCTACCCTTGTTTCCGAATATTGAATATTTTTTGCCTCTCTATCAATAATATGATAGCTATATGAAATATCAGGAATATAGGCCCGACCAGATTGATAAGAAAGAGTATAATCATTCCAATATTCAATATTTACTTCTACTCTTGCATCTGGCAATATCGAACGTACCTGCACCATTTCAGGAAGCCAGCAGGGTATGATATTAAATTCAATCTTTGTTGCTTTTGCCGGCAGCACATTTCGATGAAAAATTCCATCGTTATCCGTATAATCATCAAGGTCAGTTTCCTGATTCGGTGTAACTGTGTAAGTATCTGCTTTGATATATTTTGCTGGCAATTCGACCCCGTTTACTTTTAAAAGCCAGCCTTCAAATCCATACATTTAAAATCTACCTCCTAGCTATTTGAGGTCAGCGGCCAGATGCACTGTCCGGTACGCAAAAAGCTCCCACCAATCGGCAGGAGCTTTTCACTCTATTACATTACTATTATGGATCTTTTTAATGTCCTTCTGTTACCCGCTTTTTTCAGCAAATACCAACAGAACTGCTCATATCACATTACCTCCTTAACCATATTATTGCTAAAGCCCATCGTTTCCTCTGCATTATCCTTTAAAACATCCAGCATAGTTCCAATTCCTGTCAGGGCTTCATCTACCTCGGCTGCCGTAATACCTCCTTCTACCGTTGCATAATGTACAGCCCGGAACATAGCCCGTACTTTGCTGATCTCTCCGTAAAGGTTCTGTATTTTGTCATCCATTAAAATAAAACTCTTGGTCAAATCAGAAATAACTTCGCTTGCTATAGTGTTATTTTCTCTTGTATTCATATTTTTAATCCTCCGCTTATCAACATTAAATATCAAGGTTCATTTGTGCATTACAGTTTCTAATCAGCTCTTTCAAAAATGCCGGAGGCTGATATTCTTTCGTAATCTGCAATGCAATGTCCATCTGGCATCTTTTAATATTTTTATAGGTACGCACATCAAAATTACGTTTTAAATTTCGGTACGCGTCAAGAAATGCCGTCTGGCTGATACTTTTATCATGATAAGCGTTGCTATGCTTTCCACCCAGAACTTCCACTACTCTTTTCTTGACCGTTGCGGATAATTCATCTGCATTTGCTGGTAAAAGTGGTAAGTCCTGCTCGAATTTGTCCATACGGTCAGTGAGGGTATCAACTCTCTGATTCAGTTCCACATTACCCTGGGCTAAAAGCTGGATTTGCTGGGCAGTTGTCAGTGGCGTTCCATAGCTTCCGGTTTTCCGCAAAGATGGAAGAACCTCGCTTGTTACCCAGCGCTTGAATTTCTTCGCAGAGTCAAGCTTGCTTCCGAAGATGAGGGAATAGAGACCAGACTCGTTTACCATTATGGTTTCTTGCTCAATTCCCCTCGAATCGAGGAGTCCTTTCCTAAGGGTATCCTCATCCTCAACATTATTATGTATTGCCTGCGTCGGTTTTACATAACCAAGACTTTTGCACACATCTCTCCCAGCAAACCACGGCTCACCGTCAATCACAATGGTGCGTACATCTCCGAAATCTGGATTATTAAAAATTCTGATTTCTTCCAAAACAAAAACTCCTTTCAAATTATTCTTGAAAGAAGCCTCGTCCTCTGATATAATAGATTTATCAGAGGGAGACTTCTGGTACGGATAATAAGAGTCGCTTAGTTTTCCAGACGGGGCGATTCTTATTTTTTATCCAATTCATCCTTAACCATTCGGATACCCCTGTTAATCACTTCGGTTTTTGTTGTATTAAGCCTTTCTGAGCATTCGTTAAGCATTTCGTTCATTTCATCGTTTAGCCTTAACTCAAACCTGTTGTGCTTAGATTTGTCCGACTTTGATCTTGGCGACATGTGATTTGCCTCCTTTCTTGTCCGTACAGTTATATTATACATGTACGTACACTAAAAGTCAAGAAAATTCTGCATAATAATAGGGCGGAAAAATCCGCCCAATTGTCGTTTTAAAACCATTTCTTTTTTCTTTCTTCCGCGCTTACTTCCAATTATTGGAGTAGGTTTATAATGTGTTGCATAATCAATAAACATTGATATTGGCAAAAATGGGATCATTATTAACGTCCCTAAGCAGCCAATTTTTCTCTTTTGTCTTGCCATAAAATACCGCCTTAATTGTCAGTCAATAAAACACGCAATGATTAAATTGCATATATTTCTACCTGACAATAATTCAAATTACTATTTATTAATTTCAAATACAAAATCAGAATCGCTCCAAAGGCTATCGGTAAAATGAATTTCCATGTTGCTCCAGTCGGCTGGAACTTCGTATCCAATTTCACCCTTCATCTTTTTGCCTGGTACAATCGTGCCGTCAAGCTGGCTTCCTGATTCAGCTTCCATAATGGCTGGCAAGGAATAATTTAATGCATAATCATCCGCATATGCTTCAAAACTCCTCATGCTGCTTACAGCCAAATCAGAGTCAGAATTATTCGCAATTTCAAACTCCACCAAAACAAATACGTTTCCGTCAGCCGGAGAATTATATTCAGAGCCATTCGATTCCACATAATTCAACATAGTCACCTGAATATCATTCATCTCTGCGATTTCGCCTATTCCAAACACAGTTTTTGCTTCAGATGTTTCAGCCGCTTCACTCTATGGCGCAGAAGAGGTTTCA
>CATZVV010000154.1 GCA_958425285.1 uncultured Lachnoclostridium sp.
ATTTTTAATATAAGTTTTCAATAAGTCCTTTCTCAATCTGCACAGTTCTACTCCTTGGTAACTGTTTTTTTGCTTTCTCTTCTCTCAAGTAAATAACAACGGTACTCCTTCCATCATACCTGGTTAGTGTCTGAAACAACCAATCCTCTGTTTCCAAATATTTCTCCTTTGTCTGACATTGAATCCATAATTCCCGCGGGACTTCATCAAATGGGACAATTTTACTACAAATTAGCTTTGCCGGCTTATCCTCTTCAACAGTAACCCTACCCTTTACAAATACTTTCCGATCATCCTCCAACAACATGCGATATTTCTCATAATCCTTCGGAAAAACAATAACCTCTACAATCCCAAGCATATCCTCAATGGATACAAATGCCATCATACTGTTTGTCCGGGTCGTTTTAACCGTTTTTCCCGCAACCAGTCCACCGATTACTGCTGTCTCCTCATCCCTCACAACTGGTATATCACTTCCCTCGACCGGAATGAAATCATTCGAATATCTTGTAACATTAAGATGAAGCATCTCTTCATATTCTTCCAAAGGGTGTCCGCTAATATACACCCCTAAGACTTCCTTTTCAAAAGCAAGAATCAGTTCTTTGTCAAATTCTCCAACTTCAGGCATAGATACCTCTAGATCTGCTTTACTATCTTCCTCCGCAAAATCAAACAAAGTTGCCTGACCTGAAATCATCGATTTTCTTTCTGAGTTAACGCCATCAAGCACCCCGGCATAAATATTCATCTTTTGCCTCCTGGTCCCTGGGAGGCTGTCAAAAGCTCCTGATTTAATAAAGTTTTCAATCGTCCTTTTATTCACGGACTTACTAGAGAGACGTAGGCAAAAATCTTTTAATGACCGGAACACCCCCCCTGCATTTCTTTCTTGTACAATTTCTTCAATCACAGGTTTTCCAACACCTTTTATTGCTGCAAGTCCATAGCGAATCGCCTGATCCGATGCTAAAAAACGCCCCTCTCCTTCATTAATATCCGGTGGCAAAATTGCAATTCCCATCTGCCTGCAAGTAAGTATATATTCTGAAACTTTTGTTACATTATCCATAACAGATGTAAGCAGAGCTGCAAAAAAACGTGCCGGAAAATAACATCGTAGATAAGCCGTCTGATAGGAAACAACCGCATAGGCAGCCGCATGTGACTTATTAAAGGCATATTTCGCAAAATCTATCATATCGTCAAAAATTTTATTTGCCACCTGTTCCGAAATTCCCCGGACAATACAACCGTCTACGCCTTCTTCTTTGTTTCCAAAAACGAAGTTTTTCCGTTCCTGCTCCATCACTGCAGTCTTCTTCTTTGACATTGCACGACGAACCAAATCGCTCCTTCCATAACTATAGCCGGCCAAGTCCCTTACAATTTGCATAACCTGCTCCTGATATACAATACAGCCATAGGTAGGTGACAAGATAGGCTCTAGCTGAGGGCAATCATACCGTATGCTTTTCTGTGAATTTTTTCCTTTAATATACTGTGGAATAAAATCCATCGGGCCAGGGCGATACAGCGAAATTCCGGCAATAACGTCTTCCAGATTTTCTGGCTTTAACTCTTTCATAAAGCTTTTCATTCCAGAACTTTCCAACTGAAATACCCCTTCTGTATTGCCCGCCGAAATCATTTCAAAAACCTGTTTATCTGCCATATCAATTGCATCCATATCCAATATACCTTCCGCTGCGTCCCGAATTACGGTCAGTGTTCGCAATCCGAGAAAATCCATCTTGAGAAGTCCCAATTCTTCCAAAGTCACCATTGTATACTGAGTCGTAATTGTGTTATCCGCCCCACAGGAAAGAGGCACATATTCATCAACTGCCGCCGGACTAATTACAACTCCTGCAGCATGCATGGACGTATGCCGAGGCAAGCCCTCCAAACGCAATGACATATCAATCAGCATCTTTGCTTTTTCATCCGTATCTACCAGATTTCGCAACTCCCTGTTCATATCTACTGCCTTTTCAATGGTAATTCCCAAGTCATTCGGAATCATCTTTGCCACTGTATCTACATAAGAATACGGCAAATCCAATACTCTTCCTACATCACGAATAACCGCACGAGCTTTCATCGTACCAAAAGTAACGATTTGGGCAACCCGATCCTTGCCATACTTCTCAACGACATAATCAATAACCTCTTGTCTTCTTTCAAAGCAAAAGTCAATATCAATATCCGGCATACTGACACGCTCCGGATTGAGGAAACGCTCAAACAGCAAATTGTACCGAATCGGATCAATATTGGTAATTTCTAATGTATAAGCAACAATACTTCCCGCTGCTGAACCACGCCCCGGACCGACTGCAATTTTATTCTCCTTTGCAAATCGGATAAAATCCCATACAATTAGGAAATAATCCACAAACCCCATATCTTCAATTGTTTTTAATTCATAGAGAAGACGCTCTTTTAACCCTTCTGCCTTCTCCCCATATCTGCGGACAAGTCCCTCTTCACAAAGCTTCCGCAAGTATTGCAAAGCAGTATATGGTTTCGGCACATCAAATTCCGGAAGTTTATAATTACCAAATTCAATTTCTACATGGCAACGGTCTGCAACTTTCTGTGTATTCTCTAAAGCTTCCTTTGCATAAGGAAACAATTCCTGCATTTCTTCCGGCGATTTCAGATAATATTGCCCACCTTCATATCTCATACGATTTTCATCACTTACTTTTTTCCCAGTCTGGATACAAAGTAAAATATCATGTGCCTGTTCATCACTCGCCAATGTATAATGAACATCATTCGTAGCTACCATCTCGATACCAGTTTCCTGATGCAGTCTCAATAGCCCCTGATTCACTAGTTTCTGTTCCTGCATTCCATGATCTTGCAGTTCCAAAAAAAAGTTCCCTTCGCCAAAAAGATTGTTTAAGCGCAGTGCCTCCTTCTTTGCCTGTTCATAGAGTCCCCTTCGGAGCATCGTAGCCACAGTTCCCGCAAGACAGGCACTAAGTGCAATAATTCCCTCATGATACATTTCCAACACTTCATAATCAACTCTTGGCTTATAGTAAAATCCTTCCGTAAATCCACGGGACACAATTTTCATCAAGTTTGCATATCCTCTGTCATTTTCTGCCAGCAGTACAAGGTGATGATACCTGTCTTCATTATTGCCAATCTCACGATCAAAACGAGAGCCTGGGGCAACATATACTTCACAGCCGATAATCGGTTGTATTCCAGCATCCTTTGCCGCACGGTAAAAGTCAATCACACCATACATAACCCCATGGTCTGTTATGGCAAGACTATCCATGCCAAGTTCCTTCGCACGTTTAACAATCTCCTTAATTTTACTTGAACCATCCAGCAAACTGTACTCTGTATGTACATGTAAATGAACAAATCCCATCTCTTCCTCCATTCTGAAGCGCCAACAGTTGAAAAGAGCCCTGGCACAACTACATGCACCAGGACACAGCTTTTTCTAAAATTCCTCTGTCAGTTTTATATTTTCCCCTGTAAAAAGTTTTCTATATTTTCAATTGCCTTACTTTCGTCTTCACCGTCTGCAGAAACTTCAACGCGTTCACCCGAAATAAGACCCAAAGTCATCATTCCCATAATACTTTTGGCATTTACCTTACGATCATCCTGACAAATACTGATTTCACTCTTGTACTGACTAGCCACCTGAACTAACATTGCAATTGGACGTACATCTTTCTCGTTGCCCAGGTTGATGTCAATGCTCTTTGTTATCATACTTTTCCTCCTTGTGTAGCCGTAGCTCATTTGCAATCTCGCTTAGTTTGCGCAGCCGGTGATTTACTCCCGATTTCCCAATCGGGGAATCTAGCATTTCACCTAACTCTTTGAGCGAAGCCTCAGGATGTTCAATCCTCAGCCCCGCTATATCTGCTAACCCTTTTGAAAGAGTTCCAAACCCAATCATCTCTTTGATATAATATATGTCCTCTACCTGCTTTGAAGCTGCTGAAACAGTTTTTTTAATATTTGCTGTCTCACAATTTACTTTTCTGTTTATCGAATTTCTCATTTCTTTCAGAATACGAACATTTTCAAAATTCATCAGCGCTATATGTGCTTCCATTATGTTTAGCAAATCTACAATTTGCGCACCTTCTTTGATGTATACGACATAATTTTTTTTGCGTTCTGTAATTTTTGCTTCAATAGAAAATGCCTCTAATATATGAGTCACTTCTTCTGCCCATTTCCAATTTCCTAAAACAATCTCAAAATGATATCCATAATTGGGATCTGTCACTGAACCGGACGCAAGAAAGAGTCCCCTGATAAAGGCCCTCTTACAGCAATTTTGCTGTATCAGTTTTGAACCGGCAATTGATTTTCCCCAAATCCAATTACCACTTTCATCTAAAATTTTGCATGCCTTTAAAAACATTTGAACTTCTGCCGGCTCTGAAATTTTCATATGAACCTGCGGTGTCCGTTTTCCTCTATTTCCCGAACTGACTGACGTTTCTATAAAAAAGTCAAATGTCTTCCTAATTAACATAAAGTATTTTTTTGCAACTGTCAAGTTCTCTGTTGAAAAATTCAGCACTAATCTCCCACTTTTCATCTGTAAAATATTACCACAAACAGAAAACAGCGCCATAATCTCTGCAATCCTGCAATGCCTTGCTTTACTATAATGTACCTCTAACTCCTTTTTTACTTCTCCTGAAAACGACATATACCTCTCAACCGATCCTTCTCTATATCTCTATGTTCTCGTTTGCAACCATATTCCGAATCCACAAACTTTTTATACACCGCATTTGTAATTGTAACTGACCGGTGCTTTCCTCCTGTACATCCAATGCCAACAACCAACTGGTTTTTTCCTTCCAAAATATAATTAGGAATTAAAAAATCAAGCATGTCCGTTAATTTGCCCAGAAATTCCCTTGCCCGCTCTGATTGCATTACATATTGATACACCGGCTCATCATTACCTGTCAAATGCTTTAATTCATCAATATAAAACGGATTGGGCAAGAATCTTACATCAAACACTAAATCTGCATCCGTTGGGATACCATATTTAAATCCGAAAGACACAAATGTAATATAGAAATTCTGATAATCACCATTTTGTACAAAAATATGATCCATCTGCTGTTTTAGATCCCGAATTAGTAATTGAGATGTATCAATGATAATATTTGCATTTTTTTTCAAATATC
>CATZVV010000155.1 GCA_958425285.1 uncultured Lachnoclostridium sp.
GTGGGATGGCCTAAGGGATGGGCGGCATTTAATTTGGCAAAGCAGGTATGGAATGAAAAATCTGAAGATGACAGCATGAAATCACAACATGAGTCCTCTATGATGTTTCCGATTGGTGAAGCCAATGATGCCTATGCAAAGTATTTCATTGGACAAAGTTATCTTGCACCGATTTCCAAAGAACAGATAAGCATCTTTAATGTAACGTTTGAACCTGGTTGCAGAAATAATTGGCATGTCCACCATGCGGACGATGGTGGTGGACAGATTCTCATTTGTGTAGGTGGAAAAGGATATTACCAGGAATATGGAAAGGAACCGTTGTTGATGCAACCGGGTGATGTTGTAAACATTCGAACAGGAGTGAAGCATTGGCATGGGGCGACTCCAGATAACTGGTTTTCACATTTGGCAGTTGAAGTTCCCGGTAAGAATGTGAGTAATGAGTGGATGGAAGCAGTAACTGATGAGCAGTATGAGAAACTGAAATAGATAAATCATTAAATATAAATGGTCGCTTCGAAATTAATCGGAGTGACCATTTGTATTATGCGATTTATTATATAGTAGTTGGATTTCGGATGGTAAGTGGTCTGGCAACATTTTATGTATGCCATCTTCGTTACCATCTTTTATTGCCTGCTCATAGTACCAGCATTTGAATTCAATCATTGCCATATTCTTTTCAAGTTCCTTCATTCGTTCTCTGAGAAGAAGCTTTTGTTTTTCGAACATGTTTTTTCGCTTCGAATAGGTAGAAGGTCCCTCAGAGCACCATTCCATGAATGTTTTAATATCCTTGATTTCCATCCCTGTTTTTTTGAGGCATTCAATCACACGTAGGGCTTCTATTTCTGTGTCAGTGAATTTTCGAATTCCGGAAGAACGCTTCATATCAGGAAAAAGACCTTCTTTATCATAATAACGCAGAGTAGAAACCGGTAAGTGGAACATTTCTGATATTTGACCAATGGTATACATATAAATAATCCTTTCATTATCCTTTCAAAAAGTTCTTGACCTAAAGTTAGGTTTAGGGTTTAGCATAAGTATATCATAAGATAATACATAAATCAAAGATAAAGAAATGGAGGAACAGAATCATGAATGATTTTATATTTCACAATCCTGACAAAGTATATTTCGGAAGAAATCAAATGGAGCACTTACCAGAGGAATTATTGAAATTTGGCAGAAAGGTATTACTTGTTTACGGTGGTGGTTCAATTAAGAAAAATGGATTGTATGATCACATCTGTAAAATGGCAAAGGAGAATCGAATTGAACTTTTTGAACTTGCCGGTGTAGAACCAAATCCAAGACATAGTACAGCCAATAAGGGTGCTGAGATTTGTAAAAAGGAAGGTATCGATGTTGTGCTTGCAGTCGGCGGCGGTTCTACGATCGACTGTGCAAAGGGGGTTGCCGCTGCATCGAAGACATCAGATGGCGATGTGTGGAATATTGTAAAAAAAGGTGAGTGGGTTACAGAAGCGTTGCCTATTGTAACTGTACTTACGAATGCTGCAACCGGTTCTGAGATGGATGCCTGGGCTGTTATTTCAAATATGGATACCAATGAGAAACTTTCACTTGGAGGTAGTGGTGTAATTCCAAAGGTGGCGTTTGAAAATCCTGAGTATTCCTACACACTGTCACCATATCAGACTGCTTGTGGAGCATTTGATATATTTAATCATGTACTGGACAACTATTATCTTGCAGGAGATGCTTCTTTTGACATGATTACGGAATTTCAGGAAGCAGTTATGCGTACTGTTGTGAAGTGGACACCGATTGCATTAAAGGAGCCGGAGAACTATGAGGCAAGGGCAAATCTTATGTGGGCATCTTCTATGGCATTGAATACGGTACTTGATGCCGGAACAGTACATGGATGTGCATGCCACATGATGGAGCATGAGCTTTCTGCTTATTATGATATTACACATGGTCATGGATTGGCAATTGTTACACCACGTTGGCTTTCTCATATTTTGAATGAAAATACAGCTCCTCAGATTTATCGTTTGGGAGTAAAGGTTTTTGGCATAGCAAATGATATGGAAGTCATGGAGGGTGCAAGAAAAGCAATTGAAGCCGTATCAGATTTTTGTTTTAATATTTTAGGACTGAAGGCAAATCTTTCAGAGCTCGGAATTGGTGAAGAACATTTTGTAGATATGGCAAAACATGCATGCATGGGTGGTGAAATCCCGGGACCGAAGAATCTTTCGGCAGAAGATATAGAAGAAATTTATCGTATGTGTTTATAAATATGTTGGAGAGGAGCATTTCAAATGAAAAAGAATGTAGTGATCATTTCATCAAGTTTACGAAAAGACAGTAATTCAGAGGCTCTGGCAAAAGCCTTTATGAATGGGGCAATAGAAGGTGGCAATGAAGTAGAAATGATATCCTTAGCAGGAAAAAAGATTGAATTTTGTAAAGGATGCCTTGCATGTCAGAAGCTGGGAAAGTGCGTGATTTCAGATGATACAAATGAAATTGTAAATAAAATGTTAGAAGCAGACGTATTGGTATTTGCTTCACCGGTTTACTATTATAGTATCTCAGGACAGCTTAAAACGATGCTTGATAGAGCAAATCCTTTGTTTTCCCTAGATTATAGGTTTAGGGATGTCTATTTCCTTTCCTGTGCAGCTGAGGATGAAGAAGAAACTGTAGTTGGTGCCAAGACAGCTGTTCAGGGATGGATTGATTGTTTTGGAAAGGCAAAGCTGTCAGGAGTTGTATTTGCAGGAGGAGTAAACAGTGCAGGTGATATAAAAGGGCAGCCGGCATCAATGGAAGCTTATGAAATGGGAAAGCAGATACAATAGAAGGGTGCAGTTCTTAATGAAAAGAATAATCTTTATGTGTGTAATTACCTGTCTTTGTCTGGCTGTTACCGGTTGTTCTGTTTTAAAAGAACAAAAAGAAAAAACGGAAAGCATCGATACAGAAAGTCAGGAAGAAAGCAGTATTGAGAAACCGGTAGGCACGGAAAGCTCAGAGGATAGTAATGCAGAATATGAAGAAAATGAGACTGTGGGATTGGAGGAAATGACAACGGTAAAACTTGGCATACAGGTTAACGATTATTCTATGACTGCGGTTTTTGAAAACAATTCCAGTGCGGAGTCATTGATAAAAGAACTGGAAAAGGAATCCATAACGATTGATATGCATGATTATGGTAATTTTGAGAAAGTTGGACCACTTGGAATTACTTTGCCCAGAAATGATGAACAAATAACCACAGAAGCTGGTGATATTATTCTATATCTGGGCAACCAGCTTACAATATATTATGATACCAATTCATGGAGTTTTACCAAAGTTGCAAAGATTGAAAATGTGACGCAGGATGAATTAAAGGAGATTCTGGGAGATGGTGATGTCACAGTTATATTATCAATTATGGAATCAGAATAATGTCACATAATAAATTGAAAATATATGAGGCACAACTTCCAGTCTTGTGGAGAGATTGGTAAGACGAGAAAACTTTGTTACAATCAGACATCGGATTGAAGAAAAGAACGGTGAAATGAAAACAGCCCACGGGTTTCAAAGAGCAGATTCTGTAGGCTTAGTTGCTATGCAATTACAGGCATATCTTACGGCTATAGTGGTAAATACGAAAAGAATTGTAACAGTAATACCGTGTTGATACTCGGTATTTATCTAAAGCTTTCTTTTTCAGTGCCCTTTGTTTTCAAGGCTTTTGGAGAGTTTTATTAAAGCTCTGTGAGCTTCAATAACCACTTATAAAATTGTGGTTTTCAAATTAATAGTTGTATAGAAGCGATGAAATGGAAAACATAACAGAAATGTTAAAGGGTGTATTCTTGAAATCATCAATCGAAGAGAGACCTATGGATATGAAATAACAAAGCAACTTAATGCACTTGGTTTTTCAGATGTTGTAGAAGGAACGGTATACACGATTTTGGTTCGTCTAGAAAAGAATAACTTAGTAAAAATTGAAAGAAAACTCTCTGAGATTGGACCGCCAAGAAAATTTTATATGCTTAATGAAGAAGGGAAGAAAGAACTTTGTCTTTTTTGGGAAAAGTGGGAGTTTGTGTCATCGAAAATAAATGAGTTAAAGGAGAATGGCAAAAATGAGTAAATTTTTTAATGATTAAAAAAGTACAAAACTTATACAGAGGATTGGAAAAATAAACTTAATAAAGATATTCTAAATAAAATAGCTAATAGCAATAAATCGAAATAATGCGAACGTCATTCTTATTATAATTTGAAGTTAGTGTAAGTAGAAGTAACCAGCAGTCAAAATCGTTTGGAATATCGTAGGAAAAATCAGAAACATGTTTGGTATCGGTACCTACCATTACAATTTCAAACATAAGGCCTCCTTGTGAAATTTACCCGCTCTTAACATTTCAATCTCATACAGATATGGCGGGTATGATTTTTTGTTATCGACAGGGTTCTTGATGTATGGTGTCTCCAGTATTTTTGGTATCTGAGCAAAACGTTTATCGCAGGCAATACGAGATAATGTATCAAAACCGATGTGTCCAAAACCCAAATTTTCATGTCGGTCTTTTCCGGCAGAAAGCGGATTTTTACTATCGTTTAAATGAATGACAGCAATCTGATCCAGCCCGAGAATCCGGTCAAATTCAGTAAAGACATTTTCATAATCATGTACTAAATCATATCCGGCATCATGAACGTGGCATGTATCAAAACAGACACGCAATTTGTCAGAATATATTACTCCTTCGTATATTTTCTTCAGTTCCTCAAAGGAACGTCCAATTTCGCTTCCCTTTCCGGCCATTGTTTCCAGAGCAATCATTACAGGGCAGTCAGCGGTCAGTATTTGATTCAATCCTTGAATGATTTGGTGGATTCCGGTTTCGACACCGGCGCCTACGTGAGAGCCGGGATGGAGAACCAGAATTCCCCCCCCCATTGCCTCTGTCCGCTGTAGCTCTAGTTGCAGAAACTCGGTTGCAATTTCAAAGGTTTCGGGTTTGATGGTATTTCCGAGATTAATAATATAGGGAGCATGTACAATAAAGGGATACATTCCAGCATCTTCCATTAATTGTCTTGCCTCCGGTATGTGCAATTCAGAAATTGCTTTCCGGCGTGTATTTTGGGGTGCA
>CATZVV010000156.1 GCA_958425285.1 uncultured Lachnoclostridium sp.
AACGAAAGATGGAGCATTGCTTGGAACTGTGGATTTTATAGTGACGGGAGGTTGGTTTAACTTTCAAGAACAAACCTTTGATTTTAATGGGCTTACAGGAACTCATGATCTCTGTTTTGTATTCAAAAAAGCAGGCATGTATTTTGATTATTTTCGGTTTACTGGTAAGAAAACGAGTGGTGCTTCGACGGGTAAGGCTCAGCAGTTTATGGATTGTTTCCAGCCAATGCCTATTATTGGAACATTATCTTCGGATTTGTGGGGCTGCGAGTGGGTAGGAGATCGTGATCCTAAAAATGGTTTAGAGGATGTTACAGTTGGAACTGATTCAGATAATACTAAGTGGACATATTGGGATGGTGGTATTATCAAAGATGAAAGTACGGGAGTATATCATATGTTTGCCAGCCGTTGGTATGAAAAAGATGGATTTGGTTATTGGTTTTCATCTAAAATCGTACATGCGACCAGTACGAGTCTGGAAGGACCATATATTGATGAGGGAAACTTGAAAGTACAGGATTCAAGCCTGCAAAATCCAGATGGACATAATGTCTTTCCATTTAAGTTGAAAGCTGGCGATGAAAACGGCAAATATGCAATTATTACTAGCGATAGACAACCGGGAAGAATTTGGGTGTCAGACGACTTGAATGGCTCATGGAAAAAGCTCGGGGATATTATTCTTCATGATAAAGAAGGAAATGATATTACGGCTGCAATGCAAACTGCTAAAAGTCTGGCGAATATATGTATTCTTGTCAGACCAGATGGAAAGTATGAGTTCTTTAACCGACATGGTCAGATTGGCCTGTCTGACAATGTATTGGGACCTTATATAATGGAAAATGTGGATAAAGAAACCGCTTCGGAATCGTATCCTGCGACTTTATGGAAGACGATTCGTGGACTCCCGTCAGATCATATGGACGATCCGGTTATATGGTATATCGATGTTTTATATAACAGTACAGTTAATCAATATAATGAAAGAAGGGCGTATCATTTAACTTCCAAAGATGGGATTACAGATTGGAAGCTAAGTGATGGTTATGCATATACAGCAACACAGGATTTTTTGCAATATACAGATGGCACTGTAAATCGGTGGAATAAGCTCGAACGGCCTTATGTGTATATGGAAAATGGAAAACCGGTTGCCTTTACGCTTGCGGTAAATGACTATATTCGGGAGCAGGATTATGGCAATGATGAGCACGCAAGCAAAATTATAGTGGTACCATTTGATGGGGAAAAGGCAAATCAATTTGCGAAGGAACAAAATGCCACTGCGACAGAAGAAGAGGGTATATTTCCAATTGCGGATACCAGTGTACAGAACTGGGGTAATGATCAAAAACAAGAGTATAATTTAAATTATGGCAAACGAGGTTACCTTCGTGTAAAAAATCGTAAAGAAAGTACAGGAACGCTTTTTGGAGAAACGCAAACAAATGGAAGCGACTGTAAAATAGGTTTTTTGCAATTTGATATCTCACAATATGATTTGTCAAAGTTGGAGAAAGCAACGTTGACTTTAACTTATACAGCTAGTAATAACAGTGGGGATTATGATGGTAATCGGATTCAGGTTGCTTTAGCAGGTGATAATTGGACAGAGGGAATCGGGTCAGATGCAAATGAATTTTCCCCTGAGGATGGCGGAGTTACTTGGAATACGATGCCAGAACTTTTGTATAATAAGAGTGACTTGAATACATTAGCATATTCAGAATCGTTTAATATGAGTGATACCAACACAGAGTTAGTGATTGATATTACGAAATTGGTTAAAAAGAAGGACACCGATGCAAAGGTTCTAAGTTTAGCATTTACTGGTGAAAAGGATTACCATGATTTCTCCGTAGGAAGTATTGATGGTGGAATTAATCAGGCTCCAATGTTAAAAATATCACTTACAGAGGATTCTGGTGCAAGTGATGTAATTTACAAAATATCTCAAATTGGTGCAGTCGAATATAGTGAAACATGTAAGGCAAGGATTGACGCAGCCAAGGCAGCATATGACAAACTAAGTGATACACAGAAAGCGCTGGTGACCAATGCAAAGGCGTTGACAGAAGCAGTAGAAGCTTATAATAAACTGGCTCAGAAGGAGGAGGCAGAAAAAGCAGCACAGGAAGCGGCAAAGGAAGTAGCAGATAAGATTAGCAGTATTGGAACGGTAGAGTATACGGAAACATGTAAGGCAAGGATTGACGCAGCCAAGGCAGCATATGACAAACTAAGTGATACACAGAAAGCGCTGGTGACCAATGCAAAGGCGTTGACAGAAGCAGTAGAAGCTTATAACAAACTAGATCAGGAGCAAAAGAAGCTAGTAGAAGAGAATGAAGTTCCGGGAGATACGGGAGGTTCTGGAGATACTGGAAGCACTTATGAACAGCCGAAGAAAAATAATGATAATATTCCAATAGAAGACTCTCAGATTAAGGAAGGTAAGGTTTACAGTAATGGAGACTACAGTTATAAGGTAACCAGTCTGGTAAAAAGAACAGCAACAGTGACAGGGGCTAAGAAGAATTTGAAAAAGCTTAGGGTATATGATTCGGTTGTTCTAGGAGGAAAAACATATAGGATAACAATAGTGTCTGATTCTGCATTTAAAAACAATAAAAAGGCAGTTTCTGCGGTAATTGGCAGAAATGTTAAGATGATTGGCAAGAAAGCTTTTTACGGATGTAGAAGGCTAAGAAGGGTCACATTTAAAAGCAACCCACTAAAAAGTGTTGGAAAGAAGGCTTTTGCAGGCATTTATAAAAAGGCAAAAATTAAGGCCCCGGTTAAGAAGAGGGCAGCTTATCGCAGGATTCTAAAAAAGAGCAGGTTGGTGAAAGGTATAAAGGTGCGGTGATAAACTAAGTCTATGCATTATATATCCGCCGGTATTCCCTTGGTGACATACCGGTATGATTTTTAAACTGGCGGCTAAAGTGCTCTACATTTTTATAACCGCAGCTTATTGCAATGGTATGGATTGGTGTAGAACTATGTTTTAAGTAATCTTTTGCTAATGCGAGCCTCATTTGAATGACATCATCCATACAGGTGATTCCAAATGTTTTACGGTATAATGTATGTAGGTAGCCGGTGCTTACGTGAAGTCGGTTTGCCATATAAGGAATGGTCCAGTCAAAACCTGGATCATTTTTTATGCTTAAACGGAGTGCAAGTAAGTCTTTGGCTTGAGTGTTTTCAGAATGAAAGGAAAGGGATTCCTCCAGTTTACAAAACATCAATTCAAAAAGAGAGTGGATTGTTTGCTTTTTAAATTTATTATTATAGAAGTTTTCAGAAGCAAGTTGTTCAAAAAGAAAGTGGGTAAAACCAAACTCTTTTACTTCAAATGGGAACTGAATGGGAATTTTTCCATTACAGATAAAATCCTCATCAGTATGAAAACGAATCCAGTCATTTTGAAAATAATCTTCATAAGCACCATAGTGAAGTGGTGAGTAGGGTGGATATAAAATCGCACTTTCTGGCGGCATAATATATTTTTTATTATGAATCATAAAAAACGCAGGAGTGTGTGTTTGGAGCAAGAGCCACCAATCCCGATTGAGACCGTCCTCATAGTAAACAAAGTCACTTCCATGTGTTGTGTTATAGTGTACATATATAATATCAATCATAACATAGAATCTCCATTCAAAGTGTGAAATCTTATAATAAATCAAGTTATTACTTATTATACATCATGGAATATTAAAATTCAATCTAATATAATGAAATTATGGAGAAGTATAGAAATCTAACATGAAAGGTTGTGAATGATATGCAAAAGCTGAAAAGAATTATCCTGTCCCTTGTTTTGAGCATGGGAGTATTTCTTACAGGAATAGGAGGCTATGTATCTTACAGACAGGCTGAGGCAGCGGAAGAACCAGCTGGATATCTGGCGGTATATGTAGCCTCTTATGAGTACAATATGGGGGTTGAATATGCGCAGTATTCATCAGGGAAGTACACAGATACTTGCCGGACTGATGTATTGTATTATGGATTATCAAAGGATGGTGTCAATTTTGAAGGGTTAAATAATAACAAAGCAGTTTATTATCCGAAAGGCTTTCATCAACTCGGATCTCCTTCTGTTTTTCGGAAAGCGGATGGAAGTTATGGGTTGATTGCTTCAATTAATAATTCAAACAATCAGATTTTCATCAGTGATTCCCAGGATTTAATTTTCTTTGACAATGAACGTGTAGTGGCATTGAATAATAAGGGAATTACAGTGAAAAATCCAATGGTTGAGTATAACCAGGCGGATGAAAATTACAGTATTTATTGGGAAGGTGGAGACGGAAATTCATATGTGACTATGACAGAGGATTTTTCTTCTTTTTCAGAACCTCAGCAAGTAGACTACCAAAAGGAAGAGGTAATGGCAAATCTGCCTCAGTATGCGTCCAAAGAAGAAGCAGCAATTTTTGAACTTACGCAGGAAGAATATGAGCGGATAAGTAAAAAATACGGAGAAATTAAGAGTGTAGCAGTTCATGGCGCAGAAGATAAGGTAATAAAGCCAGGTGATAAAGTGGAACTCCCGGACAATGTAGAGGTTGAATATAGTGATGGTTCTACTGCCAGCATGGGGGTTGATTGGGATCTTTCCAATTTAAACATTGATTTAAATAAAATGGAAGAAGGTACCTATCAGATAAAAGGAACTGTGAAAAGCAGTACATATCATTCACCCCTTGCCAGGTTTCGTGCAGACCCGTTTATCGCTTATAATGAGCAAGAGAAAATGTATTATTTAACAGGATCAAATCTAAATGAAAAGTCGGCAGCAGGCGGTGGTGCCTATAATACCATTGTTTTGCGGCGAGCGGATACCATCAATGGTTTGACAGATGCGGAAGAAGTTGATATATGGACGAATCAGACGATTCAGGTATCGGATACCCGAAAGGATGTTATTACCGGTTGGTACTGGGCACCGGAATTGCATTATATTGGCGGAAAATGGCGTATCATTGCAATGGGTACGGTAAAGAGTACTGTAGATGGTACGGTTGAGAATGATGGTTGGGCTCAATGTATTTTTACTTGTGAGGGCGATGACCTGATGGACAAGAACAATTGGAAATATGAT
>CATZVV010000157.1 GCA_958425285.1 uncultured Lachnoclostridium sp.
GAAAAATTTCTGCGATCTCTCTGCCTTGCATTTCTACAATCATCGCATCCGTATCAACTTCCTTTTGACCAGTTTGCGAAGACAGTTCTGCAGAGATTGTACTCTTTCCTGTTCCCATAAAGCCAATGAGCACAATATGCTTTTTCCCAGAAAAAATACAGTCTATTGTTTTTCTTAAATAGTCAACTGGTATTTGTCCCGGCGCACTTACCTCTCCAGCACAGCCAAATGTAATTTCCGAACCATATAAGCCCCCATAAAGCCGACTTACTCTCCCTAGTTCTCCCATTGACATGGTAACTATTGGAAAACCCGGTTCTTTCTCCTTCATCGCTGAAGTAGCATTTAACAACGTTTCCACATCCGCTTTCCCCCTAGGCATAACCGCAATCTTCCCTACATCTGCTCCCATCGCTTTCATTTGCACAAGACGCCGGATCATCTCATCTTTTTCAGGCGTTGTTCTAAAATCATGATAAGATGCAATAACACGAATGGTTCTCTCTTTTGCCAGAGATAGTAATTCTGCTGCTCCTTCATGGAATGCCTCAACATCCACATAATCCGCCTCTGTCTCTAAAATCAAATCATGTACCGTATCCACATAGGATACATATTTTGAAATATTCTCCCCGCCTTCTGCCTCAGTGCGAAATGTTATAATTAATTGTTTCGCTTTCAAAATCTCTCTTAACTGACTAGCTACTGCTTTTACTTCCTCAATATTTTCAATAGATTCAAAAAAGTCAATCCGCCATTCCACCATTTCCACTGGTTCTTTTATCAACTCCAAAGCCGTATTTAAAATTTCATCTTTTGATCTTTTTATAATAGGAATACATATCTTTGGTTTTACCTGCATATTTCCATCAGCTCCTTTTCCGAATGAGTAATATTTCGGCAGCCATCTTCTGTTATAACAACTACATCTTCAATTCTGACTCCATAAAAACCATCAAGATAAATACCTGGCTCTACAGTAATCACCATCCCTGGCTGAATAATGTGATCATCTCGGGCAGAAAAGGCAGGACTTTCATGTATTTCCAATCCAACACTATGCCCCAGTCCATGTCCAAAACAATTTCCATAACCAGCATCTTCAATCACCTCTCTGGCTATTGCATCCACCTCTTTTCCAGTTATTCCCGGACGAATTTGTCTTAATGCCTTTAACTGAGCATTCAGCACAACCTGATAAATTTCTTTCTGTTTCTGATCTGCATGACCAATTACAACTGTACGGGTCATATCTGAGCAGTATCCCTGATACTTACATCCAAAATCCATCGTCAGAAAATCGCCGTCCTCTAATCTCTTATCTGTCGGAACCGCATGCGGCATAGAAGAATGTATACCAGCTGCTGCAATTGTATCAAAACTGATTCCCTCTGCCCCAGCCTCTTTCATATACTGCTCCAGTTTCGCTGCCACTTCTCTCTCTGTCATTCCTGACCTTAATTCTTGTAGGATTCCAGAAAATGCCAAATCTCCTATCGCTTCCGCTTTACAGATTTTTTCAATCTCATCTTCACATTTTATACTTCTCAAAAGGGTAAATACACCCTCAATATTTTCAAACTCAACTTCGGGAAGCATTTCCCGCATTTTACCATATTCAGAAAAAGTCACAATATTACCTTCAAAACCAATCTTTTTCACTGAATCGGAAATATAACCGCGAATTACCCCATAACTTTCTTTCTTCATATCTATAATATCAAAATTTTCACACTCTTTCCGGGCAGAAAAAACATAACGAAAATCCGTTACGACTGCTCGCCGATCCTTTGCAAGGTATACGTATCCTTCACCCGTAAATCCACTCAGATACCTCTTATTCGCAGGTGATGAAATAATTACTGCATCAACCCCTGCTTTTTCGATTGCTTCAATTCCTTTTTGATACATTTTTGTTCCCTCTTTACTTCTTTTTTTTGCTTTCTTTTTCTTCGGAATTCCTGCAAAATAGGGCGTTCCAGAAAACGCTTTAACACGATTTGAAACTCTTCCTTTTCACTAATTGGCTTCACGAGAATGTTTCTCATACCAATGCGCTTTGCTCCATATACATCAGTAAATAGCTGATCCCCTACAAAAACCGTTGTTTCCAAATCAGTACCCATCAATTCCATCGCATAGTAATAGTTCTTTTTTGCTGGCTTGTGTGCATTAAAAATTGTATGAACACCTATCTCCTCATTAAAGCGACTGACTCTCTTTTTTTTATTATTTGAAATCAGACAGCATTCAAAACCCATTTCATGTAAAAATGCAAATAATTTTTTTGTTCTCTCATCAGCATCTTTCCCATGCTCTACAAGGGTATTGTCAATATCAAATAGAATCCCCCGATAACCTTCCTCATATAAACTTCTAAAATCAATTTCATAGGATGAATTTACTTGTTCATCCGGGAAAAAACGTTCAAACATATTTTGCAATTTACCCTTTCTCTGATTTTCTTTCCTAAGATTTGAATGACAAAAAGAAACTTTTGAAATCTCAATCTTTATAATGATATTAGTGTCCCGCAAGGTATATCATAAATTGCTCTGCTACACGCCCTGAATATCCACCATTTTTCAAACTCCATATATTTGCCTTCGCCAAAAGTTCTTCATCCGAAAGTGTAATGTCATCGTTTGCATGAGCCAGCCCAAGAACAATCTCTTCAAATTGCTTTTTCTGTGGTCTTGAGAAATTAATACTAACGCCAAATCTGGCTACAAGGGAAAGTTTTTCCTGCATCGTATCGGATCTGTGCAATTCATCCTGTGACATATCACTTCGATCACTCCATGTTTCACGAATAAGGTGCCTGCGATTTGAAGTTGCATAAATCAATACATTATCCGGCTTCACTTCCAAGCCACCTTCAATTACTGCCTTTAAATATTTATATTCAATTTCAAACTCTTCAAAAGATAGGTCATCCATATAAATAATAAAACGATAGTTACGGTTTTTAATCTGCTCAATAACTGTAGACAAATCCTGAAACTGATGCTTATAAATTTCAATTAAGCGAAGCCCCTGATCATAGTATTGATTCAGCACGGCTTTTATGCAGGTAGATTTTCCGGTTCCGCTATCGCCAAACAGCAAACAATTATTCGCCTTTTTCCCCTTTACAAACGCCTCTGTATTATCAATTAACTGCTGCTTTTGCAGTTCATATCCTATCAGATGTTCAAAGGTAACATCACTTGTATGAGTAATGGGTGCAAGTTCTACCGAACCATTTTCTGAATGAACAACTCTGAATGCTTTATTCAAACCGAATTTACCAACTCCATATTGTTTATAAAATAAAGTTACAATACGAAACATATCATTTTCATTTTTCGCCATTTTCAGTTTTTCTGCCAACTGCCTTACCTTTTCACTGACACTTTTATTATATGTATTTTCTGCCTTAGCCATAGACGAATAATGACATACTGTTTCAAAACAATGAATTTCCAATTTTTCTTCTACTCTTGAAAAATCATAGTGGAACAAATTGTAAAAGCTCTTCATGTCCTGTTTTACAATTTCATTTACTGTCCCGTTTCCGGCTCCAACAGTTTCACAAATCATACTAAAAGGATTCTCGTTCATCGCCAGTAAATATGCAATATAACACTGCCAGAGATTGTCATCAAAGCCATATCTGGTTGCCAGATTGAGCAAGCGGTAAATCTCATGATACACTTCCTTTACAAGTACCTCTCTTGACTCACTTTGGGCGTCTACTTTTCTTATTGTCTCTGAAAGTGCTTCCAAAATACTGTTTTCTCCTAAATCGCTGTACATAATTAATCTTGATGTCTCCTGATACATATAAATCCTCCATTCACCTTTTAACAAAGCTATGCTCAACAGTAATGATACATTGAAACCTTGCATCTTTTCTACAAATATCCCGTTTTATTTTTTCAATCAAATTCTGCCTGTCTTCCCCTTTATATTCATATGGAATCACAAGATCAAAAATCAGATTCACCTGTTCCTCTCCATTTACAACACGAAAATCATGAATACTGGCCTCTGGCTCCAGCTCGTCTACCACACTGATTACAAACATCTTTAATTCATCAATCTGATCATTATCAATCTCAACCGGATCCATATGAATTACAAGAAAGATATTAAGCTCCCGTTTTGCATCTCGCTCAATACGGTCAATCACCTCATGAATCTGCTCCATCTCTGAATCCTTCGAAACCTCCGCATGAATTGTAGCCATTGTATTGGAGGGCCCATAATTATGTATAATTAAATCATGACTTCCCATAATCCCCTCATATTTTTCTACAAATTTTGTAATCTGATTATATAATTCCGGAGTGGCTGCTTGTCCCAGCAACGGCTCTAAAGTTTCCCTCACAATGCCAATACCTGCATAAAGAACAAAAAGAGAAACCAGCAATCCCATGTACCCATCTATTTCCCATCCTGTCAAAGCACCAATTAAAATAGAAATCACCGTCGCTGATGTAATAACTACATCCCCAAATGCATCTGTAGAAGTTGCCCTCATGACCGTTGAATCAATTTTATTTCCTAATTTCCGGTTAAAAAAACCAAGCCAAAGTTTCAGCAGAATAGATAAGACGAGAACTCCAACTAATATTGGGGAAAATGCTACAAACTCCGGGCACTGAATTTTTTCTACCGAACTTTTCAGGCAGCTAAAACCCACCTGGAAAACCAAAAAGGCAACTACAAGAGCTGCAATATATTCGTATCTGCCATGCCCAAATGGATGCTCCTCATCTGCCGGCCGATTTGACAGCTTTGCACCTACAAAGCTTACAATTGCTGATGCTGCGTCTGAAAGATTGTTAAAGGCATCTGCCATAACAGAAATACTGTTAATCAAAACACCTATGATTAACTTAGCAATGAACAAACTCAAATTGCAGATAATCCCTACACTACCAGACAGCATACCATACTTTTCCCTTACTCCCGGATTTCGAACATCATCTGCATTATGAATAAATGCTTTAACCAATAGGTTTGTCATTTCAATTCCTCCCGAAATCTCCCCTTACTTTGGGGAAAGATTTGTATTCTGTATCCAATTTATAATATCATATAAATAGGAAATAATACATAC
>CATZVV010000158.1 GCA_958425285.1 uncultured Lachnoclostridium sp.
GAAAAGGGCTTGGAATTGCTTTGGGGCATCCTGTTTTTGTAGTCGAAATAAGGCCAGAGACAAATGAAGTTGTACTGGGGACCAATGAAGATGTGCTTTCGTCGAAATTGTATTGTAATCAACTGAATTTTATGTCAATGGAAGACTTAGATGGAGAGATGCGGGCAGAAGTAAAAATACGTTACAATCATTCCGGTGCATCTGCTACAATTCGAAAAGTAAGTGAGGATACAGTAGAATGTATGTTTGATACTCCCCAGCGAGCAATCTCTCCCGGACAGGCTGCTGTTTTTTATGATGGCGAGATTGTCATAGGTGGCGGAACCATTATATCAGGGCACTATAATTCGTGAAAAACAGGCTTTCGACCGTGATAAGAAACATAACGGTGGAGGCCGTTTTCTTTTAAAAGTTTTTCTAAATAGATAAAGCGGTAGCCCAGATATTCTGGTACATGTGCATCCGAACCAATGGTTACTTTCTCACCTCCCAGTTCTAGAAAACGGTGCAGAACATCCATATGAGGATTTGGCATAGTGCCTGTTTTAAATCCGGCGGTATTAATTTCCAAAGCTTTGTCCATTTCTAAAAGTTTTTTCAGTATAGAGTCAATATAATCCGCAAAAGCTGAGTAAGAATAAAGCTGATCTTTAGACGGTGAATATCGTACAATATAGTCTAAATGTCCAAGAGAATCATAATCCTTAAATTGCATAATATTTTCATACATTGTTTCAAAATAGGCTTCGAAGCCTTCTTTTTCGGTTGAAAAGCTTTCCCAATATTCCGGGTAATACGGATCCATTTCGTGTACAATATGAATGGAGCCAATGACATAATCAAATGGGAAACCAGTGGTGAGTTTAGTTAATTGTTCCGCTGCATCCTGCTTTAATCCTGTTTCCACACCGAGCCGGATATTTATTTTGTGTTTATATTGTTTCTGAATCCGGCGAATTTCATTGACATATGATACCGGATCGAATACAAAAGTATGTTCATATTGTTTGGGAAAATGATAGTCCATGTGGTCGGTCAGGCAAATATCAGTTAAACCTAATTGAAGTGCTTGATGAACCATGGATACTACCGGGGTATTACTATCTGAGGAATAACAGGTGTGTATATGGGAATCAGTGGTTATCATACATAACTCCTTTCCAAAAATATCATATCTTCTTTGCTGGCACAGGTTATTCCGGAAATATCAGATGAAGCAATCAGAGAATAGTTTGTGTGATAAATAACAAATCCCGGCTTTCCGCCATTTGGTTTTTTAACGTGTTTCTTCATTGTATAATCAATTTCAACCTTCTCTGCACCACGTCCTTTTGAAAAATAGGCAGCCAGACTGCCTGCCTCCTCAAAAGTGCGGATGGGTGGTTCCTCTCCGTTGCATTTTACGATTACATGAGAGCCTGCCATATTTTTGGCATGAAACCACCAGTCACCACCCGTTGCAAATTTAAAAGTCAATTCTTCATTTTGGAAGTTGTTCTTACCTACATAAATGTCATATCCATCAGAGGATATAAAATGAAGTGGATTACTTTTTGGAATACGGGATTTCTTGCCTTTGTTACGAAGTGAGCCTTTACGTAAATAACCGTTTTCAGCCAGTTCTTCTTTGATGTAAGCAAGGTCTTCTTCCCTTCTTGCGAAATCCAAAGAGGTAAGGACAGATTCAAGATGGTTAATATCATTTTGAACTTCCTGAATTTGTATGCTAAGAGCTTCAAAGGTTCGTTTTAGTTTATTGTAGCGGTTAAAATATTTTGTTGCATTTTCCATTGGTGTTAGGCTTGAATCAATTGGGATTGTTATTTCCTTTTCATCATAAAAATTAGTACAGGTAAGCTGATTATCTTCTGGTGTCAGCTGATAACCGTAAGTTTGTATTAATTCACCATAAATTTTATATTTCTCGCGTTTTTTTGTATCGTTTAATTGCTTTTCTTGTAATGCAAGCTTTTTTCGGTCGCGTTCCAGTATAATTGTTATGGTTTTTCGTAAGTCAACAGATTTCTGACGGATGCGGGAAATAACATCTTTTTCTCCATAATAATTTTCAATTACACGAGAAATACTGTTATATTCTTTTATTTGCATCGATTCAAAAACATGAATGGGAATGGAAGAAAATTCATGTGGAATTGAGCCATTAAACATAATACTGGGAGAAAATTTATGTTGTTGTACTTGTTTTATCAGGGATGTGAAGTTTTGCCCCAGAGCAGATTTTTCTTCTTCCGTTAATGAAGCACAGGCAGAATCGCCATCAATTCTACAGCTATAGGCTAATTCGTTAGCAACAAGGGGACTAAATCCGGTTAATGTCATATAAATTGCTTTTGTAACGGAAAGAGGTTTTCACAATACACGTTCTATGAAATCTCTGGAAGAAAGTGTAAGAGGATTTATCTTCTCTTGTGTATTTGGCACAAAATAGGACTTCCCGGGTAATACTTCCCGGATGCTGCTGACAAGGGAAGAAACGTGCTTAATGCTGTCGATAATTGTCCGTGTATGATCTAAAAATATAATATTACTGTGCTTTCCCATACATTCAATAACAAGGTATTTCGTTGTCAGATCTCCCAACTCGTTCAGATTTTCCATCTCAATTTCAATAATACGCTCGAATCCCGGCTGCGTAATGGAAAGGATTTTTGCTCCGTTCAAATGCTTGCGCAGAAGCATACAGAAGTTTGGGGCAGTAAGTGGGGAGGTTTTATTATTCTCAGTCAGATAAACAAGGGGGAGAGAAGCACCGGCTGAAATAACAAGCCGGTAATTGGTACGATTATTTTTGATTGTTAATAAGAGTTCATCCTTCTCTGGCTGTGCAATTTTTTGTACCCGGCCATCTGTTAGATATTGACTTAATTCATATGTTAAATTCGATATTACAAATCCGTCGAATGCCATAACTATTTATATCTCCGTTTCTTTAATTAAGATAATCATGCTAATTGTATCACGGAAAGTTAATTTGTGCAAATATTTGACTTATATACCCCTTTGAGATATAATAAAACATTATGTAGAAATGTATTTGGGAGGAGCTTATGTCAAAAAGTATGACAGGCTTTGGACGGTATGAAGTGTCAGAGCAGGATTTAAAAATTACAGTAGAGATTAAGTCGGTGAATCACAGGTACTGTGATTTGTCCATAAAGATGCCTAGGAAGTGGAACTTTATGGAAAACATTGTGCGCAGTGAGATGAAAAAATATGCATCCAGAGGTAAGATTGATGTTTTTGTTACGTATGAGGATGTACACGAGGGGCAGGAACAATTAAAATACAATAAAGGTATTGCAGCATCTTATGTAGAAGGAATGCAGATTCTTTCTCATGACTTTGGGGTGGAATATGAGTTAAATACATATCAATTGGCTCGTTTTCCAGACGTATTTGTATTGGAGGAACAGCAATTGGATGAGGAGATGGTACAGGAGCTGCTCTTGCAGGCAATAAACGGAGCAGGAGAACGTTTTGTGCAGAGCCGTATGTCAGAGGGGGACCATTTGAAGCAAGATTTGATGCAGAAATTAGATGAATTACTTGTCCATATTGATTTTATTGAAGAGAGAGCACCGGAGATCTTAAAAGAATATCGTCAGAAATTAATGGATAAAGCAGCAGAACTTTTGGGGGATACGCAGATTGATGAGCATGTATTGGCGTCTGAGATGGTTGTGTATGCAGATAAAATATGTGTAGATGAGGAAACGGTAAGACTGCGTAGTCATGTGATTCATATGAAGGATACATTGGGAGAGAAAGAAAGTGTGGGCAGAAAACTTGATTTTATTGCTCAGGAGATGAATCGAGAGGCAAATACGATTTTGTCTAAAGCAAACGATATTGAAGTCTCCAATCATGCCATTGATTTAAAAACAGAAATAGAAAAAATACGTGAGCAAATTCAAAATATTGAGTAAGCGGGCAAGGGGGGATATATTTGTTTGTAAATATTGGATTTGGGAATGTTGTAAATAGTGAAAGGGTCATTAGTATGGTTAGCCCCGAAGCTGCACCTGTAAAACGGATGGTTCAGCAGGCAAAGGATGATGGAAGAGCCATTGATGCAACGTGTGGGAGAAAGACAAAAACGGTATTAGTTATGGAAAATCAGATGCTTGTTCTTTCTGCGCTTTTGCCAGAGACAATAGCAACAAGAATGAATATGGAAGGAAAAGGAGAAAGGGATCATGAATAAGGGAGTTTTAGTTGTTGTATCAGGTTTTTCCGGAGCAGGAAAAGGTACAATAATGAAGGCATTACTAGAAAAATATGATGAATATGCGCTCTCAATTTCAGCCACAACGAGACAACCCAGATTGGGGGAGCAGGAAGGTGTTGAATATTTTTTTAAAACAAGAGATGAATTTGAGGTAATGATAAAACAGAATGAGTTGGTTGAGTGGGCAGAGTATGTAGGAAACTATTATGGCACACCGAAGTCATATGTAGAAGCCTGTCTGAAAGAAGGGAAAAATGTACTGCTTGAAATTGAAATGCAGGGTGGCATGCTGGTAAAAGAGAAATATCCTGATGCCGTACTTGTTTTTATTACAACTCCTTCAGCCGAAATGTTACATCGGCGTTTAGCTGGACGTGGTACAGAAAATTCTGGCGTCATTCGTAAACGTATGCTTCGCGCCAGTCAGGAAGCTGATTATATGAAACAATATGATTATATTGTAGTAAATGATGTGTTAGAGGAAGCAGTGGTACAGGTTCATACAATTATCCAGAGTGAGAAAAGGAAAACGAAGTACTGCATTCCATTTATCAACCAAATTAAGCAGGAACTTTTGGACTTAAAGAAAGGATATGAATGATGTCAGCTTCTTTAGAAACAGAAAGTAAGAGCAAGATGAAACCATTTATAATTGAATGTATATTTTACCTGATTCTTCTTGTACTGTGCATTTATGCCGTACCTGAATATGTTATTCAAAGAACGGTAGTAAAGGGAGCTTCCATGGAAAATACATTACATACAGGGGAAAGTCTTTTAGTGGAAAAGGTTACAAAACATTTTAAAAATCCAGGGCGTTTTGACATTATTGTATTTTCACCCCATAATT
>CATZVV010000159.1 GCA_958425285.1 uncultured Lachnoclostridium sp.
CATCTCACCATTGGTAGCGGTCGCTTGCGGAAGATAATGGATGAAAACATTGAAAGTGTGGAAGGCTTTATCGCACATCAATTCCCAGATTTTGTTGCTTCAGTAACTGCGCCTATCGTAATGGTAATTATATTGTTTACTGTGGATTGGCGTTTCGGCCTTGCTTCTCTTGTTGGGATTATTCTTGCTTTTATTGCTGAATTCATTGGATATGGCAGTGGTGAAATGAAAGAAAACATGGGAAAATATCAAACTGCCTTAGAGGAAATGAATAATGCTTCGGTTGAGTACGTCCGTGGTATGCCTGTTGTAAAAGCATTTAATCAAACTGCTTCATCTTTCAAGAAGTTGAAAGACGCTATCAGTGGGTATACGGAGTGGGTATTAAAGTTCTCGCTCGGATGGCAAAATTGTATGCCTGCGTTTACTACAATCATTAACAATATTTATTTGATCTTAATTCCGGTTGGAATACTTATTGGATCAAGCACCTCGGATTTTGCAGGGTTTGCAATGAGTTTCATTTTCTATTTGCTTTTTGTTCCAGCTATTGCGGGTGTACTCAACAAAATCATGTATATTTCAGAATCTTTCATGCAGATCAACGGTAATGTAGCCAGAATGGATGAAATTCTAAATATTCCAGAAATGCCGGAAACCGATCATCCACAAATGCCAGCTAATGATGACATCGCATTTAATGATGTCAGCTTCTCTTATACTGGTAAGGTAAATGAAAAAGCTCTTGAAAATGTTTCATTTACGGCAAAGCAAGGGCAGATTACAGCAATCGTCGGCCCGTCTGGTGGTGGTAAGAGCACGATTGCAAATTTAATTTCCCGATTTTGGGATGTATCTTCCGGTAATATCACGATAGGCGGTGTGGATATCCGTGATATGTCGGAGAAATCCTTAATGCGTCATGTTAGCTTTGTTTTTCAAGATATTTTCTTGTTCAAACAGAGTATTTTGGATAATATCCGCATGGGTAATCCGCAAGCCAGCGAAGAGCAAGTTGTTGCTGCTGCGAAAGCAGCACAGTGCCATGAATTTATATCTAAATTGCCAGAAGGCTATCATACAGTAGTAGGCACTAAAGGAATTCATCTGTCCGGTGGTGAACGTCAAAGAATTGCGATTGCACGGGCTATTATTAAGGATTCACCAATTATCGTACTTGATGAAGCAACTGCGTTTAGTGATCCTGAAAATGAGTATCTCATTCAAAAAGCGTTTGAAAAATTAATGCAGGGAAAAACAGTTATTATCATTGCACATCGCCTTTCCACGATTCGCAATGCTGACAATATCATTGTAATGGAAAAGGGCCATTTAGTGGAAGAAGGAAAGCATGATGAATTAGTTGCTGCTGGTGGAAGATACTCGCATATGTGGAATCATTATACGGAAGCAATTGATTGGAAAATCGGCGGAAAGGCGGTGTAACTATGAGCAAACTACAAAAAGCTCTCTTTTTATCAGATAAAGGTTATGCAGATTTGAAAAGGGCTATATTTGCTTGCACATTGACAAATCTGGCTATGCTTCTTCCTTTCTGTGTAACCGTTATGATCTTTAGTGAAATCTTAACACCATTTGTCTCCGGTGGAGAGATTCAATGGAATCACATTTGGCTTCTTTGGGGAGCAGGTATTATATCTGCAATTTTAGTATTTCTGGCAGCAAAAAATGATTATCGCAAGACTTACATTGCGTCTTATAAAGAATCAAACACTACTCGTTTAAGAATAGCAGAACATCTTCGAAAGCTACCTATGAGTTTTTTTAATACGAAAGACCTTTCGGAGCTTACTACTAATATGATGGCAGATTGTAGTAGTATGGAATCTCTGCTAAGTAGTACAATTCCGCCTTTGATTGCGAATGGTATTACAGTAACCCTGACCTGTATTTTGCTCGCCTTTTTTGATTGGCGACTTACCTTATGTGTATTCTGTACAGTACCGATAGCTTTTTTGATTATCTGGCTGAGCCGCAAACATCAGCAAAAGTTATTTGAAAAGCAGGTTGACGCTAAATTGGAAGCGTCCGATCAAGTACAAGAATACTTGGAAGGTATGAAAATTATTAAATCCTGTGGACTAAGCGGTGCCCACTTCAAAACTTTGAATAAAGCACTTCTCGCAATGAAAAAGATTGCTGTGAAAGTTGAAATGGCTGTGGGCGTTTTTATGTCAAGTGCAAGTATGATTTTGCAGGCAGGAATTGGCATTACTATTTTTGTCGGTGCATTGCTATTAACAAACGGACAAATTGAGTTGCTCCCGCTATTGATGTTTTTATTGATGGTAACAAGAATTTATGGCCCAATCCTTGCAATCCTTGCCAACCTTTCCTCTCTGCTGAATTTGAATGTGGTAACGAACCGTATGCGTACCCTCCTAACTACGCCAACTATGGCAGGGGAGGGAAAAACCGTACCAAACTGCGATATTGAACTTTCCCATGTATCTTTCGCTTACAATAAAGATGAGGTAATTAAGGATGTATCCTGCAAAATTCCTCAAGGCAGTGTTACTGCGCTGGTAGGCCCATCCGGTAGTGGCAAAAGCACGATTTCTAAGCTAATAGCTCGTTTTTGGGATGTTCAAAAAGGTGAAATCAAGGTAGGTGGAAAAGACGTAAAAACAATGGAACCGGAATGCCTAATGTCCTATATGTCTTTTGTATTTCAAGATGTGACGCTTTTTAATGATACGGTAATGAACAATATTAGGCTTGGAAATCCGAATGCTACTGACGAACAAGTAATTGCTGCGGCAAAAGCCGCTTACTGCGATGAGTTCGTCCGTGAAATGCCAGACGCTTATCAGACTATACTTGGAGAAAATGGAAGCACACTTTCCGGTGGTGAGCGTCAGAGAATATCCATCGCTCGTGCGCTACTTAAGAATGCACCCATTATTCTTTTGGACGAAGCAACTGCGTCCCTTGATCCTGAGAATGAAGTTCTTGTCCAAAAGGCTATTGCTAAATTAGTTGAAGGTAAAACTGTAATTATGATTGCCCATCGGCTCCGCACCGTAGTTGACGCCGACCAGATTCTTGTATTGGATGAGGGAAAACTCGTAGAACAAGGAACGCATGAGGAACTAATGCGCGAGAAGGGATTATATCAAAAATTGTTCCATATCCAACAAGAAAGTCTTGGATGGGCGGTATAGCGGTATAAACGTATTTGCAGGAGGGGCATGAATGAGTTTTTGGGATTTGCTTTTTATAGCGATAGGGCTGGCAATGGACGCACTTGCTGTTGCTATCGGAAAGGGATTAGCAGCTAACGGAGAGTGTAAAAAGATTTGCATAATAACCGGCCTCTATTTCGGAAGTTTCCAAACATTCATGCCCTTCCTTGGTTTTTTATGCGGAGAGACTATTAGTCATTATATTACTTCTGTATCTAAAATTGTTTCTCTAATCTTATTGGTTTTAATCGGGCTAAATATGATCCGAGAAACAATCCGAGAAACAGATAAAGAGGAAAGTGCTTCTTTATCGGTAAAAGTGATGTTACCTGCGGCTGTTGCTACGAGCATCGACGCTTTTGCGGTTGGTGTTACCTTTGCGGCGTTGGAAGTAAATATAATTATAGCTGTTTTGCTTATCGGTTTCATTGCCTTTTTATTTTCTTGCATAGGAGCAAAAATCGGCTCTATATTTGGTAGTCGTTTCGAAAAACAGTCTGGAATTTTAGGAGGCATAATCCTTATTTTGATAGGGATAAAAATTTTTGTTGTCGGGCATTAGAAAGGAGGTGCGCCATTGGCCTTGACATCATCTATGGAGGATTACCTTGAAGCTGTACTTATCCTTCATCAAAAGCATGGTAGCGTTCGTGGTGTTGATATAGCTGTACATTTGGGAGTTACAAAGCCTTCTGTGAGCCGGGCTGTCAAGGAATTGTCCAAATCCGGGTATATTGTCAAAAATACTGATGGCACACTCTCCCTCACAGATTCAGGTTTGCAAATCGCTACACAGATTTATGAGAAACATCTGTTTTTCACCAAGCAGCTTATTGAAGCAGGAGTGCCGGAGGAAATTGCGAAAAAGGACGCCTGCAAGCTGGAACACGTTATCAGTGAGGAGAGTTTTGTAAAATTGAAATCATTGTTTGAAGAATGATATTTGCAAAGGTTTCCCACATTGCAAAAGAGAACAAACCTAAACAGAGCAAAAGAGCCAACGGATTACTCCATTGACTCTTTCGCCCTACATATACCTTTTGCAGTTCCCTCAATAATAAGAAGTTCCTTGTCCTCAAAGGTGTCGAGGATGGAATCAATCTGCCGACGTAAGGATGTTTTTTCAGCCTGCCTATCCACAAACAGGTATTGATCGGCTGATATGTTGAACATTGTAACAAGACGGGCAAATAGCGGAAAACTCGGGTATTGCCCTTCGTTCTCTATGGATTGTAAATGCCTTGGGGCAACATCAAGGATTTCCGCTAACTGCTCCCTTGTCATCCCCTTTGCTTCACGAGCTTTTTTAATGGCCTGCCCTAACGCCATAAAGTCAAATGTGTCATTCATTTTATTCACCGCCTATGATTGAGAATTATTACATCTATTATATGGAGATTCTGCATCTCCTTAAACGATGTTAAATCTCTTGTGATAGGATATAAAATCTCTATTTGGAGGAGGTATGCCAATGGAAACTGAAAAGTGGATATTATGCCCCGCCTGCGGTGGTAAAACACGCAACAGAATCCGGGAAGATACACTGTTGCTGAATTATCCCCTCTACTGTCCAAAATGCAAGCAGGAAACCCTGATTGCTGCAAAGGATTTAAGAATAACCGTCGTCGAAAGGCCAGACGCACAGACGCAGAGCCGATGAACCCGTAAGATTTCTTGCGGATCACCGGCTCTTTCTGTCTCTCTAATTTGGATAGTCCGCCAAATAAAAAAAACGGAGCTTTGGCGGGCTGTATTGTTATGCCTATACATAGCCCTCCAAACCCGTTTTGAGTTTGGAGGGATT
>CATZVV010000160.1 GCA_958425285.1 uncultured Lachnoclostridium sp.
CAGTTGGAGGCGTAATTGCAGGGGGTATTAGATATTTATTTAACAAAAGTAAAAGAAGTAATTTCCTATTAATCGGGGAGTCCGCAAAGCCGGGTGAGCCAGTCAACAATTAAGATGAACGGCATATAAATGCGCCGCTGCTGACTATTCCACCCGCCTTTGTTAAGGGGTAAGCAAGACGGTAAAGCCCTAAAATGGCTTTCCCACCCATTTCAATACTTGCTGAAAAAGCCTAACCTACAACGGAGCGGAAATAAGAGAACGGGAAATCAGAAGTTGGAGGAAACCAATATGGCAAATGAACAGAAGTTGTTAAATGATGTGCGTAATCACATTCAGAATATGTTTCGCAGTAGTTTGAGCAGTGAAGACTTTGTTTCTTCAAACGATGACACAATTACCATGATCAGCGGGAGAAATACACCAGAAGAAGGAAGCATTGCACATGCGACATTAGGTGTATGCTTATATCATAAGCCGTCTTTAAAACCGGGAGAGGATGTTGCTGTCGAATTTATAGGTGTTGAACATGAGAGCAGTGACATTGTTCGTGGTATACTCTCATCTTGTGCCTATGGTGTGATGGATGGTATGCCTGCATCTCCTTTTACCTGTTGGGGAGATATGCTGCCTATTTATATTCCTGAAAGTAAATTAAAACATGTTTTGTTTCTTCCTCCATACTTATGGGGAGAGGAATTATTGGTGTCAACATTTGAAAATATAACTGTTTTTTATTTGCTTGTTTGCCCGCTCTCTGATGGAGAAGCAAACTTTTTACTCAAGTTCCATGATAATTCTATAGGGGCAAAAACGTTAATCCAAGAGGTGGAAAAAGCGGAAAAAAATATATTTGACTTTAATAGGGATCCTATTTTTTGACTTCCCATAGCCTGGTACTAAATTATAGAGATGATTGGCTGGATAAACTTATTGAAAAATATAAAAGCAAAAAAATCCCTGCTGGAAAACTCTAAGGCAGACTCACATTTGTAGGAGCGGTATGAAAGATGAAGAATATATTAGTAATACAAGGTGGCGGACGAGTTAATGGTAATACAAGTCAATTAGTAGATGCGTTTATCCGAGGTGCAAAAGAGGCTGGAAATTCTGTGGAAAAAATTTCACTTAATAAAACGGAGGTAAAAGGGTGTATTGGTTGTAATGCCTGTCGTTATGGAAAACCTTGTGTGCAAAAGGATGGATTCAATGAACTTGTTCCTAAAATTAAATCAGCAGATTTGCTTGTGTTTGCTTCGCCGCTATTGTTTTGGACACTATCTTCTAAAATCAAAGCATTTATTGAGAGATTCTACTGTATAGCTGAAGAAGATGCAAATCCTCCTTTAGGACGATATGAAAAATATCCAATAAAAGATGCTGCTTTATTGATGACATCAGCTGATAATTTTTTTTGGACATATGAACAATCAGTATCGTATTACAAATTTGCAATCATAAATTATATTGGATTCAACGATAAAGGAATGTTGCTTGCAGGAGGTTGCGGAGATACAAATGGAAAACCACAAATTGATAAAACGAACCACTTAAAAGAAGCTTATAATTTTGGAAAAAATATTTATAGAGAATAGCACAAAGCCCAGTTTTTCAGGATAATGTACTACGACTTTAGTCCACCCATTCACCGGGACAGTGGGCGGCAGTCAGGGATGGGCACAAGCCCGTTCCTTTCGGACTTGGCGGCCGCCTTCTGTCTTGGCTGTCTTTTACATTGCGTTGGCCGCGGCCCTCTCAATGGCATTTCCAAAGTGGCGCCCTCTGGCACAGGAGCTTGATTGCAAGGAGTAGTATGCTATACGTCCTGCCTATCTGCTGCTCCGCCAGGGAGGGCACGGCATTTGAAGCGGCGGAGAAACAGGGCTGCATAATAATTATGTGTAAAAGTGGTGTGATTAACCAGTAAAAAATAAGACAGCCTTGATTTCTCAAAGCTGCCCTGCCGAAAACTGAATGCAGTTATAGCTCGTTAATGGTTTCAGTCACAGATGTATTCCGTATTCTTTTAGCCGGAGCATAAGCAGCAAGCGTTGCCGCAAAAGCAACAAACAGAAGAATGATTACTAATGAACGCACCGGTAAACTCCATACCGCGTAGGGGAAGTGATCAGAAATGAGAAAGTCATATAGCATTTTGCTGAGTGGCAAACCAATGGCACAGCCAATTCCGCCGCCCCAAAAGGCATAGGTCAATGCCTCCGCAAAAATCATTTTTGTGATTTGCTGTTCGTCCATTCCGACTGCCCGCATAGCACCATATTGCTTGATTTTGGCCGATACACTCATTGAAATGCTGTTCACGATATTCAGTACCGTAACCAATGTAATAATTCCTAAAAAGCAATAGATACAGAACACAAATGCCAGATAAGTGCCTGATGTGCGCTGATCCCGCTTATCACTGAAATGATTGCCGCTCTCCGCCGCGGTATTGCAGAGCGCAGATACATCTTCGTCCGTTGCTTGAGAAGTTGTCTGTACCATAATAAGTGAGTATCCGGTTATGCCTGTCAAGCGGGTGAAGGTTTTGCCGGAAATAATCAGTGTAATTTTTCCGTTTGTAAGACCATTGCTGCTGAATGGATCGTATTTCAGTAGACCGGCAATTTCAATTTCTTCATCCACGATAAGGATTTTATCACCAATTTTCCATGAGCTGTCTTTATCCCAAGCCGCAAGCGCAAGGGAGGATGGTCAAATGATGTAGAAGTTTGTTGATAATTTCTCCATCTTTTCTCTGCCCGCTAATGTAGGTGATGTGAAATCTCTGGTTTTCCGTACGGTAAGCGCAATGCATATTCTGCTTACGAAATATGAACTGTTGGACAGGTGGAGAGTGTCTATTGATATATTGTGTTACCTCAGCATAAATATGCCCGCCGTTTGGCGGGCAAAATTGCTGTTTGAATTTAAGAAAAACTCTATCTTTGATTTTCTAGTCGCTACCTTGTAATGTTTAAATCAGAGAAAGCACTGTTTCTCCGGAAATAACCTCTACAGGTGCCAAAATCTTGGTAGCGAGGCGGTTGCCTCCATTTAATTGCCACATCATGCTCATAACAGTTGCTTCAGCTATAACTTCAATGTGAGTCTCAATGGTGGATATACGGGGGCTGAGAATATTGTAATAGCTCAGGTTATCATATCCAATGACGCTGACATCATTGGGGACAGACAGACCGGTTTTACAAATTGCGTTAACAGCTCCGGTAGCCAAACGATCATTAAAAGCAAATAGAGCGGTAGGAAACGGTCCGGCATATTTGCTGAAAAAATCAAAGCATAATTTTTCGGCGGCTTCATAAAGCCAGGATCCTGTTTCAAGTATGAGTTCGGATTTGACTTCTATCCCGGCTTCCTGAAACGCCTGAATAAAACCTTCTAACCGTTCTTGATTGCTTAGATAACTTCTGACACCGGATAGGATGGCAACATTTTTATGTCCATGGTCAATTAGGTACTTACCTGCAAGATAGGCGCCTTTATGGTTGTCAGAAAGAATCGAAGGAAGCTTATTAGAATAATTGTTAACTAAGACACAGGGAATTTTCTCCTCCACGGCAAAATCAATGTGTCTTTGAGACACATTACTGACAAAGACAATTCCCGATAGTCCCAGTGCTGTTATTTTGTCTGAAATATTGTCATTTCCATGCAAAGTTGTATAAATAAGCGAGCAACCATTTTCTTGAAAGTTTTTTTCGAGGACATTAAACAGAGAGGAATAAAACGGCTCTGTTATAATATTTCCTCTGGGAAGGAAAAAACCAATATTTTTATTAGTTGTAATTTTTTTTGAGTCGGTTTCTGCCGGAATATTACTTAGGACAATTGTTCCTTTTCCAGGGCATTTTTCAATTAACCCTTCATCGGCCAACATCTGCATTGCTTTTCGCAGAGTGCTGCGATTTACATCATAATTAGATGAGAGAGTCTGTTCTGTTGGGAGTAGACTTCCCTTTTTGTAGACACCGTTAAGAATGCCCTTTTTAATGTCATCATAAATCATGGAATAACGAAATTTTTTTCTGCTCATATTCTACCTGAAGTTATTTATTTTGTTGATGGTTGGTTAGAAACAAAGTGTACATTTATATAATATTCTAGCATGTACGGCTGCTTCCTGCAATTTAATTTATTATTTTTGTGAAATGGCTTAGATTATTCTTTTATTGCTAAAACATAAGCGTCTTTCATTAATTGTTTTGTAAGCGGCCTTGGATTGCAGGTAATGTGTCCGGTCGTTCTCTGGATCACATCGATTAAATAATCCATATCTGGCTCTGTTTTTAAATATCCCTTTAAGCTGTGGGGGGCTTCAATAGAAGCTTGAAGATTTGCGATTTTTTTTTAGCAAAAGTTCAATGTTTTTTTCATCGGACATTTCACTTTTATATACGCCAAATGCCCGGGAGATATCTATGTATTTGTTCATAGCGTAATCCTGGTTTAATATGATGGAGCCTGGGAGAAAGATAGAGCAGGCATCACCGTGAGGAATGCCATATTCGCCGCCCAAAGGCTGAGCCATGATATGGGCAATGCCAATACCCGCTGAAATAGCGCATCCTCCTAAATAACTGGCGAGCATCATTCCTGATCTGGCTTCTATGTTATCAGGATGAAGATAAGCCTCCTCTAGATATTGGTTAACTAATTCAATTGCTTTTAATCCGTAAATTTCAGTAACCGGATTGGCATTTAATGAGACATAGGATTCAATGGCATGGCTCAGTGCGTCCATTCCGGTTGCTGCGGTAATCCGTGCGGGAAGCGCAAGCGTTAACGTTGGGTCAAGAATAACAATGTCAGCAATCATGGTATTGTGGTAAAGGCTTTTTTTCAAATGGTTATTATTATTGATTACAACGCTTGTTTTTGTGGCTTCAGCGCCAGTGCCGGATGTGGTTGGGATTGCAATAAACAAAGGGGGTTCTGTAATAACAGCACGTCCGTTTAATTGGTAATCT
>CATZVV010000161.1 GCA_958425285.1 uncultured Lachnoclostridium sp.
CAGGGGCAATTGGATGAGGCGGCAAAAGTGGAAGAGGATGCAAGAAAAAACAAAGAGCTTTATGAAGAAAAAATGGCGCGCATTGAAGCGCAGGCACAGGAAGTCTTGTCTGAATCCAGAAAAAAGGCGAAAATGAAGGAAAGTGAAATTGTTGGTGAGGCGCAGGATGAGGCAGCACGTATCCGTGCACGTGCAGAAAAAGAAATTGAACTGGAAAGAAATAAAGTTCAAACAGAGATGAAACATGAAATGATAGAAGTGGCTACTTTAATGGCGGGCAGGTTTGTAGAAGAATCTTTAGATGCCGAGAAGCAAGAGAAACTTGTGGATGAAACTCTTGAGAAATTAGGTGATGAGATATGGCAAAACTAGTTTCAAAAGTTTATGGTAATGCTCTAATGGATGTTGCTTTAGAAGAAGAATGCTTTCAGCAGGTTTTGGATGAAGTTAAAATGTTAAAGCTTCTGATTCAATCCGAACCGAATTTTTTGAAAGTAAGTCTTGCACCAACGATGACTTCAGAAGAAAAACAAAATTTTCTTGAGCGGTTGTTTGGGAATGAGGTGTCAGATATTACGAAGGGTTTTTTAGGTGTGCTGCTTCGCAAAGGGCATATGGATGAATTGGAGTCCGTATTGGATTATTTTGAGGTGTGTGCAAAAGAGCATATGAATATCGGAGTTGCACATATTACTACTGCTGTAGAGTGCTCAGATATGCAGAGGGAAAAAATCAAGGATAAATTATTATCAATTACGAAATATAAAACGTTTGAGATGCATTATGCTGTAGATCCGACTTTGATTGGTGGCATGACACTACGGATTGGTGATCGGGTTGTAGATGACAGCATTCGCGCGAAACTTGACAAGATGAAAGAAGGTGCGATGAAAGCATGAATTTAAAGCCGGAAGAAATCAGTTCCGTAATTAAAGAAGAAATAAAAAAGTACAGCACCAAGTTTGAAGTGTCTGATGTAGGAACCGTAATTCAGGTGGCAGATGGCATTGCCCGAATACATGGGCTTGAGAAGGCGATGCAGGGAGAACTTCTGGAATTCCCAAATGATATTTATGGAATGGTACTTAATCTGGAAGAGGATAATGTCGGTGCTGTATTATTAGGAAATGCAAAAAACATCAATGAAGGAGATATTGTTAAGACGACTGGACGTGTCGCCATGGTTCCGGTTGGAGATGCCATGCTTGGTCGTGTCGTGAATGCACTTGGACAACCAATTGATGGGAAAGGTCCAATTAGTACAGAAAAATATCGCCAGATTGAACGTGTGGCTTCGGGAGTTATTTCCAGAAAATCGGTTGATACTCCTTTACAGACAGGTATCAAAGCAATTGATTCTATGGTTCCGATTGGAAGGGGACAGCGAGAGTTAATTATTGGTGATCGTCAGACAGGAAAGACGGCAATTGCAATAGATACGATTATAAATCAAAAGGGAAAAAATGTTCTTTGTATATATGTTGCCATTGGTCAGAAGTCTTCTACAGTTGCTTCTATCGTGAAGACATTGGAAGAAAGTGGAGCAATGGATTATACAACGGTTGTTGCTTCAACAGCGAGTGAACTAGCTCCATTACAATACATTGCACCTTATTCAGGCTGTGCAATTGGAGAGGAATGGATGGAACAGGGAAAGGATGTCTTGGTTGTTTATGATGATTTATCCAAGCATGCAGCTGCTTACCGTACGCTGGCTCTGTTACTTCGTCGTCCACCGGGACGTGAGGCTTATCCTGGAGATGTCTTTTATTTACATTCAAGGTTATTAGAGCGTGCTGCAAAGTTATCTGATCGACTCGGGGGCGGTTCTTTAACAGCCCTTCCAATTATTGAGACGCAGGCAGGTGATGTCTCAGCGTATATACCAACAAACGTAATTTCTATTACAGATGGACAGATTTATCTGGAAACAGAAATGTTTAATGCTGGATTCCGTCCGGCAGTTAATCCCGGACTGAGTGTTTCACGTGTTGGAGGTGCGGCACAAATTAAGGCGATGAAAAAGATTGCCGGTCCGATTCGTATTGAACTTGCACAATATCGGGAATTAGCAGCGTTCTCACAATTTGGATCTGATTTGGATGAGGATACAAAATTGAAACTGGCACAAGGTGAAAGAATTCGAGAGGTTCTTAAACAAGGGCAATATGCACCTTTAGATGTTAGTTATCAGGTTGTTATTATTTATGCTGCCACAAAAAAACATTTATTGGATATTCCTGTGGGTCAGATACTAGATTTTCAAAAAGTATTATTTGAATTTATTGATACAAAATATCCTGAGATTATTTCTGCAATCCGGGAGAAAAAAGAGATTGATGATGATACAGAGCAGAAACTTGAAATGGCGATTTGTGAGTGCAAGGCAGAGTATGCCAAAGTAGAAGCTTAAGGAGGTGTAAAACTATGGCCTCCATGAGAGATATTAAAAGAAGAAAAGAAAGTATTACAAGCACATCTCAGATTACGAAAGCGATGAAACTGGTTGCTACGGTAAAATTACAAAAGGCAAAAAGCCGTGCAGAGGAATCAAAACCATACTTTAAATTAATGTACGATACGGTTAGAAGTGCACTGGGTAATTCTGAAAATATTGACCACCCATATTTAAGATTACGTGAGAGGGAGGGTGAAGTCAAAAGGGGTGTTATACTCATTAGTTCAAATCGGGGATTAGCTGGAGGGTATAATGCTAATATCGTAAAATTGATTACAAAAGGTGATTTTTCTCCGGAAAATACGATCATTTATCCGGTTGGACGAAAAGGAAGAGACATTGTTATCAGATCCGGGTATACTTGTGATGGTGATTACTCCGAAATTATCAATGAACCGCTATTTACAGATGCGGTGGACTTGGGGAATCATTTACTCAAGGATTACGAAGATGGGAAAATTGATGAAATTTATGTGGCCTATACAGATTTTAAAAATACGGTCAAACATATTCCGACTTTGACTAAACTTTTGCCGGTTTCCCAGGAAAAAATTGGACAGGATACTGTAGAAAAGTTGGAGGCTCCAATGAATTACGAGCCAAATGAGGAGACGGCATTAGATACAATTATTCCCTTATATATTAACAGCTTGATTTTTTGTGCTTTAGTGGAAGCTGTTGCCAGTGAAAACGGTGCCAGAATGCAGGCAATGGATTCAGCTACGAATAATGCTGAGGATATGATTGACGCATTAGAACTTCAATATAATCGCGCAAGGCAATCCTCGATTACTCATGAACTAACAGAAATTGTTGCCGGAGCATCAGCAATTGAATAAAGGAGGATTAGAGTGAAAGATATGGCAGAAGTAAATAAGAAGAACCATACCGGTAGGATTACACAAATTATCGGTGCTGTTCTCGATATAAAATTTGAAGCGGGAAACCTGCCTGAAATCTATGAAGCAATTCAGATTCCGATAAGTGATGGCAGCAAATTAGTTGTGGAAGTGGCACAGCATCTTGGTGATGATGTTGTGCGGTGTATTGCTATGGGACCGACAGATGGACTTGTACGTGGCATGGATGCAGAGGCTACAGGAGCACCAATTACTGTACCGGTCGGAGAAGAAACACTTGGCCGTATGTTCAATGTTCTGGGTAATCCGATTGATGAAAAATGCCCACCGAATGTAAAAGATTATGAGCCGATTCATCGAAAGGCTCCTGATTTTAGCGAGCAGTCAACAGAAACAGAGATTTTGGAGACCGGTATTAAAGTAGTTGATCTTCTTTGCCCGTATCAAAAGGGTGGGAAGATTGGCCTTTTCGGTGGTGCAGGTGTAGGGAAAACGGTATTAATACAAGAACTGATTACCAATATAGCCACAGAACATGGTGGATATTCTGTATTCACAGGTGTTGGTGAGCGAACACGTGAAGGAAATGATTTGTATTATGAAATGATTGAATCCGGAGTAATTGATAAAACAACAATGGTATTTGGTCAAATGAATGAGCCGCCTGGGGCAAGAATGCGGGTTGGATTAACAGGTCTTACAATGGCAGAATATTTTAGGGATAAGGCAGGAAAAGATGTCTTGCTATTTATTGACAATATTTTTCGTTTTACGCAGGCAGGATCAGAGGTTTCTGCACTATTAGGACGTATGCCAAGTGCTGTAGGTTATCAGCCGACCCTTCAGACGGAAATGGGTGCTCTGCAGGAGCGTATTACATCGACGAAAAGCGGCTCAATTACGTCTGTACAGGCAGTATATGTACCTGCGGATGACTTGACCGACCCGGCTCCGGCAACTACCTTTGCCCATTTGGATGCCACAACGGTATTATCTCGTTCGATTGTTGAATTGGGGATTTATCCGGCAGTAGATCCATTAGAGTCTACCTCTAGAATTTTGGATCCACGTGTTGTAGGTGAGGAGCATTATTCAGTGGCTCGTGGTGTGCAAGAGATTTTGCAGCGCTATAAGGAACTTCAGGATATTATTGCAATTTTAGGTATGGATGAGTTGTCTGAGGAAGAAAAACTGCTTGTTGCACGTGCTAGAAAGGTACAACGTTTTCTTTCACAACCATTTAATGTGGCGGAGCAGTTTACAGGGTTAGAAGGAAAATATGTACCATTATCTGAGACTGTTCAGGGCTTTAAAGAAATTATTGAAGGAAAGCATGATGATATTCCGGAAAGCTATTTCCTAAATGCCGGAAGTATTGACGATGTTCTCGAACGGGTGAAGAACCGCTAGAGAGGAGGTCTATATGGCAAGAAAAAAATTTCATTTAAAAGTTATTTCACCAGAACGTATTTTTTATGAAGGCGATGCAGAGATGGTTGAACTTGAAACAACAGAAGGTGAAATTGGGGTCTATGCAGAGCATGTACCTACGACAGCGGTTATCGTTCCGGGTATTCTCTATATTACAGAAGAAGAGGAAAATGTTAGAGAGGCAGCGGTTCACGACGGTTTTATTGAAATTTTACAGGACA